>NZ_JBVCWP010000244.1:0-5897 GCF_057460485.1 Boseongicola sp. | reverse complement strand
TTGCTTCAGTCCCATTCCCGAGATTTCAAGAAGATCACCCGCGCCGTGGTTCAGAACGGCCTTCACCCGGCCTATTTCGGTGCCGCCGGTATCAAGCACGATCAAGCCAATCAGGTCAGTATAATAGTACTCATCATCGACAAGGTCAGGCAGACGGTCGCGTGGCGCAAAAAGCTGAACGCCCCGAAGAGCGTCTGCGGCGTCCTTCGTGGCGACGCCGGTCAGGCGTGCGGCAAAACCATTTTTAACGGAACGCGTAATGCGCACCTCCCAAGATGTCGCCCCGTCTTCCGACGTGAGCGGCCCATAGGTGGAGATGGCGTCGGGCTCGGCGCAAAAGCTTTTCAGCCGCACCTCGCCCTTCACACCAAATGAGCCGGCAATAGCGCCGACGCAAACCCGATCCGACATGTTTTAAACCATTGAAAAGGCGCGGATTACTCCGCTACCTCTTCAACTGCTTCTTCGGCTGGGGCTGCGTCTTCAACAGGCGCTTCTGCTGCAGGAGCAGCAGCTTTTGCAGCTTTTTCTTCTGCGCGCTCAGCAGCTTTCTTGCCCGGAACAGCTTTGTTCGGGTTGTTACGCTCGGTCTTTTCGCGAACGCCAGCAGCTTCAAGCATGCGTGCGATACGGTCGCTTGGCTGCGCGCCCTGGTCGAGCCAGTACTGAACGCGTTCAATGTTCATTTTCACGCGCTCTTCGTTGTCTTTGGCGAGAAGCGGGTTGTAAGTGCCGAGCTTCTCGATGAAGCGGCCATCGCGTGGCATGCGGCTGTCGGCCGCAACGATTGCGTAGTGAGGGCGCTTCTTGGAGCCACCGCGGGCGAGGCGAATTTTCATAGCCATGTCGTTGATCCTTTAAGAGTTATTTCTGGTGTTGATTATGGTGCTGGATGACTTCCTGGATGATAAAGGCCAGGAATTTCTTTGCGAATTGGGGGTCCAAATCCGCTTCTTTCGAGAGCCATTCAAGGCGTTCGATCTGGTTGGCCTCGCGCGCCATGTCACTGGGCGGGAGGTCATGTTCTGCTTTCAGGCGACCGACGGCCTGTGTCTGCTTGAACCGTTCGGCAAGGGTGTAGACAAGGATGGCGTCGAGGCGGTCGATGCTGTCGCGGTGGCCGGCCAGAAGCTCGGCTGCGCGGGATACGGCGTCGGTCATGGGCGTGCTCCTGAGGCGGCGATTGTGAAGGTAGTGCACATTATGCCTTGCCCTTCGGGTAAAAGCGCCAGGCGTCGATGGGATCGTCCGTTTCTGACCACCGCGCATCTTCGTCGATGCTTCCACCGAGACGCGTTGCGACAGCCGCTGACGCGATATTGTCGTTGGCGATGTAGGCACCACAGGTTGAGAGGCCAACGTGATCCCAGGTAAAGTCACGCAATGCGGCCATGACTTTTGTGCCATAGCCTTGGCCGTCGTGCGCGCCGTCATAAAGGAGCCAGCCGAAGTCAGGCTCCGGCCATGTTGGCGGGAACCATGCGCCGCCAGGGCCGCCGACACACCTTGAACGCGCGCTTTTGAGGACGTCCGCAAATATATCGCCATCGCTCATCTGCGGGGCCCGCAAGATCAGGCGATCAGTTTCGAGGGCTGGGATGGCGACGGTGCTCATGCGGCCTCCCGCGTAGCGTGAACCCAGATATCGAGCGCGCCAAATTCCGGATGCGTGAAAGCCTCCGTTTTGCGGCAGTTCATGCGCTTGGCCAGTCGGATCGAGCGCACATTGTCAGGCATGATCAGGCTGACGATGCGGGACCAGCCCAAAGCCGTGTAGGCGAATTCGCGCGTTGCGGTTGCAGCCTCATGGGCGATGCCTTTGCCCTCACCGGCTTCATAAAGGGACCAACCGATTTCGGCTTCGGGCCAGTCCATCGGATGATAAATGCCGACGACGCCGTAGGGCTCATCGGTTACCTTGTCGGCGACCATCCAGCGACCGTAGCCGCGAAGGTGCCATTGGCCGATGATCGCTTCGAGGCTTTGGAAACTTGATTGCGCGTCAAAGGGCCCACCGACGCCTTTGCTGCGTTCAGACGTACGAAATGCGATATGCGCAGCGAGATCCGAGGCTTTCGGAAGCCTCAGGCGGAGACGATCGGTCTCGATCTCGGGGATATGAAATGCAACGGTCATTTGGGATTACTTTTTCTTACCAAACCCAGACAGCCCGGGGGGCAGGGCCGCGCCACCGCCCATACCGGGGAAGCCGCCGCCCATTTTGCCCATTTGTGCCTGCGCTGCGTCCATCTCGGCCTGGCTTGGCATACCACCGGGGGGCATGCCGCCTTTGCCGCCAAGCATGCTGCCCATTTGGCGCATCATGCCCTTTTTGCCCATTTTCCCCATCTTCTTCATCATATCCGCCATCTGGCGATGCATTTTCAGAAGCTTGTTGAGGTCGGAAACCTCCAAGCCTGCACCTGCCGCGATGCGTTTCTTGCGACTGGCTTGAAGAAGGCCTGGATTGGCGCGTTCTTTCTTGGTCATGGACTGAATGAGAGCGACCTGACGTTTGAGGACTTTGTCGTCCATGCCCGCGTCGGCCATCTGGTTCTTCATTTTTCCCATACCGGGCATCATGCCCATAATGCCTTGCATGCCGCCCATTTTGAGCATCTGCTCAAGCTGACTGCGCAGGTCGTTCATGTTGAACTGACCCTTCTGGAAGCGCTTCATCATGCGCTCGGCCTGTTCGGCCTCGATGGTTTCCTGTGCCTTTTCGACGAGAGCCACGATGTCGCCCATGCCGAGGATGCGGCCCGCGATTCGGTCGGGCTCAAACGTTTCAATGGCGTCCATCTTTTCGCCAAGGCCGACGAAGCGGATCGGTTTGCCGGTGACGGCGCGCATCGAAAGTGCCGCACCACCGCGACCATCGCCGTCCATGCGGGTCAGAACGACGCCGGTGACGCCGATTTTGTCGTCAAATTCTGTCGCGACGTTGACCGCGTCCTGACCGGTAAGACCGTCGACCACGAGGAGCGTTTCGCGGGGATTGGCAACGTCGCGCACCGCGGCGGCTTGCGCAATCAGTTCTTCGTCGATGTGCAGGCGGCCGGCGGTGTCGAGCATGTAGACGTCGTAGCCGCCAAGGCTGGCTTGGGTTTTCGCGCGCTTGGCGATGGCCACCGGGTCTTCGCCTTTAACGATCGGCAGGGTGTCGACGCCGATCTGCACGCCAAGGATCGCAAGTTGCTCCATCGCCGCCGGACGGTTGGTGTCGAGCGAGGCCATAAGGACGCGTTTGCCTTCGCGGTCTTTCAAACGTTTGGCAAGTTTGGCGGTGGTTGTCGTTTTACCAGACCCCTGCAGGCCGACCATCAAGATCGGGGCAGGTGGGTTGTCGATCTTAAGCGCGCCGGGGTCTTCATCGCCCTTCAGGACATGGATAAGTTCGTCGTGGACGATCTTGACGACCTGTTGGCCGGGGGTGACCGATTTGGTCACGGATTGCCCCGTGGCTTTTTCCTGAATGGCTTTGACGAAATCGCGGGCGACGGGCAGCGAAACGTCGGCTTCAAGAAGGGCGACGCGGACTTCGCGTAGGGCGGTTTTCACGTCGTCTTCGGACAGCGCGCCCTGCTTCGTCAGACGATCAAAGACGCCAGAGAGGCGATCTGAGAGATTTTCAAACATACGCACTGGCCCTTTTGCCCGTTGATCCCTGATCGGCACATATGCACCGACCGACTAAACGCCAAGCGCGCCAGTGGCGCGACCCGACTAAACGCCAAACGCCCCCATGGGCGCGACGCGCTGATGGGGGGCGATCCCTGTAAACAGGGACCGGGAGATTCAATGCTCCCGGAGGTTGATGCGGGATTACGGCGCGTGCGGCGCGGAGTCAAGGTCGCCGTCACCCATCCAGCGGTTGATGGCTTCGACAATGTCGCCCGAACGATTTGAGTTGGAATAGGTCGTCACGATCGGCACGCGCAGATCACCGCCCCCGCGGCGCATGACAAGCGTTGGACGATCTAGGCGTTGCCCGTCCGAGTTGGTGGTGTGCTCAACAAGTGCGTGATCGACATCACCAAGGGCGCGCGTGTTTTCCTTGTATCCGAAGACTGTCCTGCGCCGAATGGTGAAGGTCTGTTGCCGCCGGTCGAAGATCACCTGAACGCGGCGGACGAAGGCGACAAAGCATGCCGTTCCGATGCCGCCGCCGAAAATTGCGAAAAACAGGCCCATGAGGTCCCCGTCAAACACGAGCGACAAGCCGACCGCGACAAAAATAAGGATGATTGCGGTCAGAAGGATCGACAGGAGCCATGGCACAGAGGCAAGGATCAGTTGGTCGGGGGTGTCGCGGATGATTTTCATGGGGTGATCTTAGGAGCCTCAGGGCATTCATCAAAGGCTGCGCTTTTGTTCGCCTTGCCACGGATTGGCTTCATGTGCTTGATGGGAGGCAGATCCAAAGGAGCATCCAAAATCGCAACCTCGGCCAATCCGCCGGAAACGCCCTCGGGCGTGCCGACCCGTCGCTCGGAAAGCGGTAAAGGTGTCTTGTTGATGCTTCTCGGCATGTTCCTGTTTGCGGCAGTGGATACAGGGGCGAAGTTCCTCACGGCTGAGCTTCATCCAATCCAGATCACCTGGACCCGGCAGTTGGGACTTTTGGCCGGCGCGTTTTTCTTGATTGCCTACCATGGGCGGACGATCCTGCGGACGTCGCACCCGAAGTTGCAGGTTTTGAGGGGCTGTGTTGCGGTCGGGTCTGCGACGTTGTTCATCGTTGGGGTTAGCTATGTTCCGTTGGCTGACGCGGTTGCAGTGACTTTCGTGGCCCCGTTCATTGTGACGCTGTTGGCGGCATTCATCCTGCGCGAGCCTGTGGGCATGCGGCGATGGATTGCGGTGTTCCTGGGGTTTGTCGGGACATTGATCGTAATCCGGCCAGGCATGAGTGTGATCCACCCGGCGGCGTTTCTTATTGTGATTGCGGCGGCATTTTTCGCTGTGCGACAAATCATATCCCGCGCCCTGAGCGATACCGATAAGACCGCCACAACGATTGTCTATACAGCCATTGTGGGCAGTGCCTTATTAACGCTGCCCTTGCCTTTTGTCTGGATCACGCCGGACAGCCAACAAGTTATGATCCTTGTGGGTATTGCCGCTTTGGCCGGTGTGGCGGAAGTCTGTGTCATCAAGGCTTTTGAAGTGGCGATGGCCGTGGTGATCGCCCCGATCCATTACAGCATGATGATCTGGGGGACGTTCTACGGGTTTGTCGTCTTTGGTCAGCTTCCCGATATGTGGACGGTGATCGGGGCCGCGGTGATTATTTCCACCGGGCTCTATACGCTTAGGCGGGAATATTTGATTTCGCACGGCCGCATTTAAGCGACCATTGCTTCCGCATTTCTAAGATCAACCGAGACAAGTTGGCTGACGCCCTGTTCGGCCATTGTCACGCCGAAAAGGCGATCCATGCGGGCCATTGTCACCGCGTGGTGAGTGATGATCAAAAAGCGCGTGTTGGTGCGGCGGCACATCTCGTCGAGAAGATCGCAAAAGCGCGTTACGTTTGCGTCGTCCAGCGGGGCATCGACCTCGTCAAGGACGCAGATCGGGGCTGGGTTTGCAAGGAACACGGCGAAGATCAGGGCAAGGGCCGTAAGGGTTTGTTCGCCGCCGGAAAGAAGCGAGAGCGTGGATAGCTTTTTGCCGGGCGGTTGGCACATGATCTCAAGACCAGCGTCAAGCGGGTCATCAGATTCGATCAACACAAGTTTCGCTTCGCCGCCGCCGAAGAGGTGTTTGAACAACAGCGAGAAATTGGAGTTGACCTGCTCGAAGGCGGTCAGCAGACGTTCGCGACCTTCTTTGTTGAGGCTGGCAATACCGTTTCTGAGGGCGCGGATCGCGTCTTCCAGGTCGGTTTTTTC
>NZ_JBVCWP010000243.1:0-5897 GCF_057460485.1 Boseongicola sp. | reverse complement strand
GATCGAGATCGGCCGCGCCCCTGGCGTCATTCAGGTAACGTTCCTCGCCCCGCTCGCCAAACTCGACGCCGTGGGGCTCGGCGACTACGCACGCGAGCAATACGGACTCTGACCTGTTGCTTTTCAAAATACGTGGCAGGCCATGCCGGCCTACCACTCCCCAGCGGCTATGCGCAGTTGTGGTAAGCGACAGTGCCAAGCCCCGGTGCCGTACCGAACCCGCCAAACGCAGCAAACTCGGGCAACTGTTCCCGAACAAGCCGGTATTTGGAGCGAGTGAGCGATGAACGACGGTGATTTAAACGAGGACGGGTGCGAACTGCAGCGAACGACGGCCGCTTTGAAACCATCGATACTTGGGTTCGCGAACGAACTCTTGTGAAATGGCGGAAAGCCAATAGCATTCACAGGGATAACTCGTCGGAGGTGACCTTGAAAGAAATGGCTATCAGACGTGGGGGCCGGGAAGACGAGGAGCGACTGGGCGCACTATTGTCTGTCGCATTCACTGACGATCCATTTGTTCGTTGGGTGATGCCAAATTCACTAGACTTCCTGCGCGATAGCAAAAAGCACCCAAGGCGCGCTTATTCTGAGGCATTTGATGCGGGCACGGTCTTTGTGATCGGTGATTTTGCTGGGGCTGCGATCTGGCTTCCGCCTGGTGCAAAGGCTGACCGTTCTGAAGAGGTTGCGCAGGCAGAACCTTCGTCCGCGGCTGCGGGACACGGTTTCCCGCCTGAGTTCCCAGCCCTGATCTCTCAATGCGCTGCCTATTGCCCAAGTGATCCACACTGGTACCTTGGGCTGATTGCCGTAGACCCCGTGTGTCGCGGGCGCGGTGTCGGAACGCAGATTTTGGAGTATGGTCTTGCCATGGTCGATCGCGATGGGTTGCCCGCTTATCTGGAGTCGACAAACGCAGCCAACACGTCTCTCTACAAACGTTTCGGTTTTCAAGAGTTGGCGAAGGTGCGCGTTGGTTCGTCGCCGCCCCGTTTTCCAATGTTACGCCCGGCCCGAAAATAACCGCTATTTCAGACTGACCGGCTCTCCAAAACTACTAGATGGCGACTTCTCTCGAAAGTGGGCTTTGAGCACTAGGTGGACATGTTCTGCACTGCGGCCAATGTCCGCTTCCCCTCATAAAGTTTTCAAATCACGCAAGTGCAGGCACGAGGCTGTACCGCAATTCTCAACTCTTCTCGTTAAACGCTCCTGCCTTTATCGCGCCACAGCCTGGGAACCTCCTACCAGTCGGGAACCGGGGCGGTCTCAAAGCCATAAACTTTGCCAGTCGCGATTTTTTTGAACTATGCGAACCTATTAAATCCTCCTCGCCGCGCATTGATTTCGCTCAAAGTATTTCAGCTTGCAGGGGCGGCATGGCCGACTTCCTGGGGGTCTTTGCAGGCATGGACATGGCATTCCAATTCAAGTGTGAAGTGGGAAAGTCCGAACCCATCACGCAGGGCGGCTTTCACAGCGAGCTTCACGCTATCCGCCTCCATCCAAACGCCTTCTTTGATAACGACATGCGCATCCAGCGCTTGTTCGTGTTCCTGCATCTGCCACAGATGCAGATGGTGCACATCCTCAACGCCCGGTACGGCGTGTATTGCCTCTAAGATGGCGTGAATATCCAGATCAGGTGGGCTGCCGAGCATCAATATTCGCACGGAGCCGCCGATTTCGGTTACAGATTGCCAAAGGATATAGCCCGCAATCAATAGGGTCATGAGCGGGTCAATCAGCCGCCAATCATACAATATGATCACGGTGCCCGTTATTATAACCGCAACAGATCCAAGCGCGTCTGCGAGGTTGTGCAGGAACGCGGCGCGAATATTCATACTTTCTTTCGACAGCGCGTAGGTCAGAAAGGCGGTGACCGCATCAACTACTAAAGCAAAGACCGCAATGACAACGACAGACCAGCCGTCAACGCTGGTGGGTTCGAAGAGCCGCATGACGGCAGCATAGGTTAGGTATGAGCCAAGCAGGATCAGGGTCGTATAGTTGATTAACGCCGCGACGATTTCTGCGCGCCCATATCCAAACGTCATGGTGTCGTCGGCAGGCCGCTGTGCGATCTTGCGCGCAAAGAATGCAAGAACAAGCGTCAGCGCATCGGACAGGTTATGGATTGCATCCGCAATCAGCGCCAGGCTACCGGTTAGAATGCCACCTATGATCTGCACGACCGTCAGGAGGATATTGATTGCAACAGCCCAAAATATCCGCGTATTCCCAGCTTTGGGGTCAAGATGGTGATGATGTCCCGGAAGCTTATATACTCCTCTTCTGGCTGATCTCATGAAACATACCACGTCGAAAGTCCGGCATCAGTACGGATGCCAAGCAGACATGGTTCGACGAGACTGGAGCACATTTCTATTGTTAAGCAATTGAGCGGGATAAACCAATTGGTTGATCTGATCTCGCGCGAGTACGGGAAAGCGATCATCTGACGAAAGTGGCGAGCTTACTCGGTCTTCCCGAAAGCAAGCCTTTGGCCTTTGCGAAATATGCCCCACTTTCAATCTCTCCATCGCTCTAAGTCGAGTGTCCGAAAAATCCCTTACAAGCAGGCCTCAGGCGGTAGAATTGCATTGCCTGTCATTCTGCACATGTGGTTTCAGCGAGTGCTTTTCTATTGCTACGAGTAACCCGGTGCGTTAAGCGACCTCCCGGTTGGGTTGCCAAAAGGATGCGTCGACGATCGTCCATCGGTGTGGCGTGCAACTGTCGTAGCGCTTGAACCGCAGTAAGGTGAGCAAAGACTATATGAAGAACTCTAATCGAGATGGCTTTGACGGGCGCCTCAAGGCCGCGTCTGAAGCCAAACAGCATCTGCTTGAACGGTTCAAAGCGGCGGCAGATGATCCCAAGAAGCTGGCAAAGCGCGCAGAAAGGCATGCAGCAGCTGTAGCCCGTGAAGCAGAACGGAAGGTCAGTGCGATAAATCTGCTGCGAGAAAAAGAAGACCTGGAGCGGCAACAAGCTGAGGCTGCCGAACGTGTAGCGGCGCAAGCAGCGGAGCGTGACGCAGGGTTAGAGGCGGAACGTGCTGAGACTGCCGATCGAGAGATCGCGCAAAAAGCGGCGCATGAAGCAGAACGTAAGGCAGAACGTGACCGACGATATGCTGCGAGACGCAATCGCAAGCGCTGATTGGGCGATTGCCGATGTTCGCACCTCTTGCTGAAATTTGACACCCCATCGGGGTGAGCTAAGCCTTCAGACAGCATCCGACGAATATCAGGTCTGTCCGTTTGGCCGTAAAAACTACGCGCTTCGGATGTCAGTCCTTTGGGCTCGAATTAGACCTTCTCTGCAGTTCGCGCCACGGTCCGACATGCGGACTGAGACGGTATTTTCTTAGAAAAGATAAGAGGTGACTCTTTGATCGCAAATGAACGACTGATGCCTTTGTCGCTGAATGTCCTGACCGATCGAAATCGACGCCAAACGTAAGGCCCCATCTTGGGGCCCTACATTCATAGAGACATCCATAGAGACATCGTTTAGCGATTTAGCGATCGAACCCACCAACCTGTTCATAAAACGTGGCTCCAAACCCAGCCAACCCTTCGCGCACACCGCCCTCTGCTGGACCATACACATGCAGTCCAGTTGGAGAGAGGATTGCAAGGAAGCGTTCTGCGAAGTTTTCGCCAAAGTTGCCTAAATGGACTCCCGCATCTCCGTTGGTTTCAAAGCGCTCATTGATATGCACAGTGCTGCCGGAGCGATGCCATTCATATGATTTTGTACCGGTTTCTTCTTTGGTAGCCGCTACCATTTCAGCCATCAGCAACGAGAATGCATCGTCTTGACCTTCCGCGAGATCGAGAGTGAGCGTCCAAGCGATATCGTCGGTCGCGTCGAGGTGGCCGTCGGCCATAGCGGTGGTGGTCATGAGTCCTCCAATCAGCACGGTTGCGAGCGCTGCTGTTTTCATTGATTTCGTGAGCATTTCACTTTTCCTTCACTGTCCCGGGACAATTTTTGTCGCCGTTAAGATCAGGATGCCGCGAATTGACCTCCCTACGTATCGGGAGAGTTCCCTATTTTCCGACGAAACTTCTCAATCCATCAAGATTCCGTGCTCAAGCGCAAACAAAGCCAAAGCTGGTCGCGCACGGATATCGGTTTTGTTGTAGATTGATTGAATATGATGGTCGGCAGTTTTGGGCGATATTCCAAGGCATTGCGCATTCTCGGAGGTAGATTCGGATTTGGCGAGATGCGACAAAACCTGAGCTTCGCGACGCGTAATCCCAAAGGGCAGTGAGGCCCCTGCGTCTTTAACAATGTGTCCAGCAGCCTGAAGAACCAAGGAAACAGCGGTTGGCACAAACTTTTTCGATTTGGCCATGCTGTTTAGTTCTTCAGCTGCAGCTTTAGCGTCCAATGCTGGGCGCGCCGGAGACCCGTGGGTCAACTCATCATATTCGTTGGCCGCCGCGAGGATGTTCGAGCCCAGATCGTTAAGGAATGAGCGCCTATGGTAGCCTGATCCATCCGCCCGCTCTTGGACTGAAGCTGCGACATTAGCCCACTCAGCAAAGGGTTTTCCGTGGCTTAGGAAAAATTGAGTCTCGAACGTGTGTCGTTCCTTTTCCAGACGCTCGGAGACGGAGAGCTCTTCGGCCTTGTACCAAATGCGATTGGATATCGCACATTTTCCGATGTCATGAACCAATGCGGTCAATCGGAGATCTTCTACGCGCGCTCTGGGCAATTTGGCAATTTGCGCCGCCTGAGCTGCGAGACCAGCAACCCTTCGAGAATGACTGCGAAAACATGTAGCCTTGTGGTCAGTCATATCCGCTGCGACGTCTGCCAAGGTCTCGCGACAATTAGAGGTCATTTCGATTGGATTGCCCGGCTCTGCCGCGACGAAAGCCTCGAACTCGGGCGTTCGACTCGCAACCTGAAAGACATCGTCCGCATGCTCAAGGAATTTGTGGCCAATGTCCGGATCAACTTCGTGACCAAGCTTTGACGCGATGACTTCTTTGGCGCGGTTTGTATTTTCGAGCCGCCGCACCAATTCCGCCATTTCGGTAATTCGGACCAATCGCGACAGGTAGGGAATGTCCAATCCGCCGAACGGCAGAATTTTCCCGTCCCAACGGGCATAATAAAATGGAATGCAGTCCAGTACTGTCTGAGACACCGGTAACCTGCTCGCTAAAAGATATGACTGTCGGCAATGGGCAGCTGTGAAATCTGGAGCGGCATCCGGAAGGATATCGCAGATGTAGTTGAAAGCCGCATCGCGTTCATCTTTGGTAGCCGCGTGGGCAATGAAGTGATTCAGGTGTTTCTTGAGGTCCTCGCGATCCGCCCAATCGCCGAGCATTGTTGCCACTGCAAATCCCTGATCATCCCCGAATGAAAGCATTCCAGTTTCATGGCTGGTGATCGTGCAGCCAATAAAGCGAACCAATGCCAGAAAATAGGCGTCTTTCTGAGTTGCGAGATCTTCACCGATCCTTCGTGAGAACTCGGCAGCCACAATTGCAGCAGACAAGCCCGAACCCCTCGGCCTTCCCGTTGCCGCATCGGCGGCGAGTGCCAATACTCCCAAGCCCTCTGTAATTCTGACCATTCCATCCCCCTCCCAAAAGTGCCCGATTAGCAAAAGATCAGGTACAGTACTTTTGCACAGGTGGATCGTGTGCGCCAAAGCAGAAAACTCAAACACACTGGCTTCTTGGTGAAATTGCGGCGCAATTGTTATTTTGTCGTAAACGGTCATGTATGCGGCGTTGCAGCAAGGCCAGCGCCTTGTGTTCCATGAGACGCCGCGAGCAGTATATTGAGACCCACGCGCGATAGGATGTTTGATGATTAAAGTGTTGTCCGGTGTCTGGGCCCTACTGCTT
>NZ_JBVCWP010000242.1:0-5899 GCF_057460485.1 Boseongicola sp. | reverse complement strand
GTAATAATCACCAGATCGTACAGCGGATCGGCGCGTCTGAGGCATTCGTGCGAGGCGGAAAAAGGCGCGCGCACCATGAGGTTATAGTCTTCATGGCGGGGATCGTCGCACCACAGATCGCCGGGGCGAATGGGCAAAGCCCAGTCCGTCGGGCGCGCCATACGGTCTGGCCGGTACAGCATGCCAACAATGCCGTGCACGCCTACCGGTGTCGCGCCGTCGCCCTCAGTCTTCGCGCGGCGCACGCCGCCCCGCCCGATTGTGCAGGGAAAGCGTCGCCCCCGAAATCTGAGGCCCTGCGGGCTCAGCACCATATCGTTTGGCGTCTTCATCCTTTCAAAAATACCTCGGGGGATGAGCACGGCAACGTGTTGCTGGCAGCGCGCCCTTTGGATCGCGGCGCGCAACGACGGGAAATCTCATCAAAGGATATGTCCCGATTTTCGCGCTTTCACGTCGAGGTATTTTTCGTTCAAGGGGTTGAGACCGACTTTCAGCGGGACACGCTCGACGACATCAATGCCTTGTGCTTGCATCATCGCGACTTTGGCCGGGTTATTGGTCAGGAGGCGGACAGCGGTAAAGCCCAGCCGTTTGAGAATGTCAGCCGCAGTGCGAAAATCGCGCTCGTCATCTTCAAAGCCTAGCCTGTGGTTGGCCTCGACCGTGTCGAACCCCTGATCTTGAAGCGCATAGGCGCGCATTTTGTTGGCAAGGCCGATGCCTCGACCTTCCTGGTTGAGATAGAGCAACACGCCGGCGCCCTGGGCGCCCATTTGCGCCATGGCGGCGTGAAGCTGTGGGCCGCAATCGCATTTCAGCGACCCCAGAACGTCACCGGTGAAGCAGGCCGAGTGAAGCCGCACAAGGACCGGTTTGTCGCGACGCGGTTGGCCGATTTCGCAGGCGATATGTTCTTCGCTGCCATCGGTGGGGCGAAAGACGTGGACGCGGCTCTTTTCCGAAACCGACATCGGAACGCGTCCCGTTACGATGTCTTTGTGGGCCACAGGCGCTGACAGAAACGCGGCGGTTTCTTTTGCAGGCAGGCTCGTCAGATCCGGTGGCGCCACATCCGTTAGCGGCACCACAACGGCCGCAGGCAGAAGCCACGCCGATTTCACCAAACGGACAGCAAGGCGGTGCATTTCGCCAGAGCCATCTCGTTCGGATGTGAAAGGACCCTTCATCGGTGAGGACAAGTCGTCTTTGGGGTCTGCCACGCAGCGCACCCATGCGGCGTCAGCCCCTTCAGGAACAGACAGGCGGGCGATATCTCCATCGTAGGCGCGGGCGCGCAGAGTTTCCGCGCGCCGTGAGGTGATGGCGAGTGTTGGCGTCCCGAGATCGCGCAGGGCGGACAGTCGTGGATCGTTCAGGCCTTCCGCTGCCAAGACGAGGGTCGCGCCGTCAGTGCCGGTCAGCACAACCGGCAAACCGAGCCGAAGGTCGGTGCGTGCGCGTGCAATGCGGTCGATCAGAGATGGTGAAAGCGACATGATGCCCCGTGATTAATCACATTCCGCGTGCCGTCCCTAGCAGGAAAATGAAACATAGCCTGTGTTTGTGACACGAGCGCGTGAGAAGATGCAGCAAAACTTGTCGGAGAGACGTTTGAGGCGCATCTGTTGTCCAGTATTCCAAGGAGGGCAGAGTGGTGTCTCAGAACCTGAAAAAGATTTTGTTAGTCGATGACGACGATGATTTGCGCGAAGCGCTTGGCGAGCAGTTGGTGATGACCGAAGACTTTGATGTCTTTGAAGCTGACAGTGGTGCGTCTGCGTTGGTTCGGGCAAAAGAAGCCATCTACGATTTGGTTATTCTGGACGTGGGATTGCCCGACACGGACGGGCGTGAATTGTGCCGCGTGCTGCGCAAACATGGGGTGAAATGCCCGGTTTTAATGCTGACAGGCCATGACAGCGACGCTGATACCATCCTTGGCCTTGACGCCGGCGCGAACGATTATGTGACGAAGCCATTCAAGTTTCCCGTGCTTTTGGCCCGCATTCGCGCCCAGCTTCGCCAGCATGAGCAATCGGAAGACGCTATTTTCCAGCTTGGACCGTATTCGTTCCAGCCAGCGCAGAAAATGCTGCTGACTGAGGACGAAAAGAAGATCCGACTGACCGAGAAAGAGACGAATATCCTTAAGTTTCTATACCGTGCGTCAGAAGGTGTGGTTGCGCGTGATGTGCTGCTGCACGAGGTCTGGGGCTACAATGCGGGGGTGACGACACATACGTTGGAAACCCATATTTATCGGCTTCGCCAAAAAATTGAACCAGATCCGTCAAATGCTCGCCTTCTTGTTACTGAAAGTGGTGGGTACAGGCTTGTTGCCTGATTCGCAGAATCCCGTCTCCGTGTCCGGGTAATGGCACGGTTCCTCCCTGTAAGACTGGCCGGGCCTTGTGCCCGGTCTTTTTTGTCTCGAAGCGCGATTTTGAGTTTCTAGGCTGTCGCGGATTTAAGGTCGCCTTTGTGCGTCCAGACGATGATCGCTGAAAGCAGGCCAAGTCCCAGAGCAGGCACGGCTGACGGGCCGAGGAGTGCAAGGTGGGCAATGACGGCTCCGACCATGGTGACGGTGAGCAGGCCTGCGCCATAGACTTCGCGGCCTTTGACCCAAAGCAGGACCGCGCCGACGACTTCAATGGTGCCTGTGACATAGCGGAACCATTGGCCGACGCCGACTGCATCGAAGGTTGCGACCATCATTTCAACACCGGCGAGTTTTGAGAGACCGGCCGCCAGAAAAGCGAGCGTCAGGAGGGCTTTGATTGCGAGAATTGCGTATTTCATTTGCTTTGTCCTTTCGCCTTAGGCGGCGATTTTGAGGGTTTGAACGGCCAAGTGGGCCTCGGAAAGTGTCGCGTCGGCATCGCGCGATAGCCTGTCGGCTGCCACGAAAACGACGTCGGTGATGCCGATGAAGCCGAGAACGTGGCGGATATAGCCTGTGGCGAAATCAATATCTGAGCCCATTTCGGTGCCGCCTGAGGCCACCGCGACGATTGCGCGCTTTCCTGCCAGCAAGCCTTTCGGGCCTGTGGGGCTGTACTGGAACGTGACGCCAGCGCGCGCCACAAGGTCGATCCATGCTTTCAGGGCTGCAGGGACGCCGAAGTTGTAGATTGGCAGGCCAATGACAAGCACGTCGGCGGCCTTGATTTCCTCAATCAGGGTGTCTGACAGGCGCAGGGTCTCGGCTTGTGCGGCTGTGCGGTCAGCTGCGGGCGTGAAGTTTGCGCCGATCCAGTCTTCGGCGATTTGGGGCAACGGCGTCGCAAGGTCGCGGGTGGTGACCTGGGCCCTCTCAAAGCGGTCGACGATGCGGTGGGTCAAATCGCGGGAGATGGAGCCGGTTTTGCGGGCGGATGCGTCAATTTGAAGAATATTTGTGGGCATGGAAGCCTCCTTGGTTCGCATTGAAGCAGAGGTAGGCTTGGCTTGGGCCATGCGGTATTCCGATAAAGTGAACGCGAGTTGTGCGTTTTTGTGAATAATTGAACGTTAGTCCTGTGGATATCTTAATTTTCGCACGCTATCTTCTAAGGAAGAAATAGGGATGTTTGCCATGTCGATTAGCACTTGGGATGAGATACGCACCGCTTACCATGTCGCGCGTATGGGGACCGTGAGCGGAGCGGCGGAAGCTTTGGGCGTCCATCACGCGACGGTCATTCGCCACATCGATGCGCTTGAGGCGCGGCTGGGGGTGAAGCTGTTTCAGCGGCATGCGCGAGGCTATACGGCGACAGAAGCGGGTCTGGATTTGTTGCAGGTTGCGCAGGCGACCGACGATCAGTTCACGCAGTTGGTGGGGCGCATTCGCGGGCGAGGCGATCAGGTGTCGGGCGAGTTGGTGGTGACGTCTTTGACGTCTGTGTCGCCGCGACTGACGCCGGTCTTGGCGCGATTTCAGGCGCTCTATCCTGATCTGATTGTGCGATACATTACCGGGGATACGGTTTTGCGGCTCGAGTACGGAGAGGCGCATGTGGCGGTGCGCGCGGGGAGGGCGCCGGATAATCCCGACAACGTGGTGCAGCCATTCGTGCCGCAGGAAATAACGCTTTATGCCTCCGACGACTATATCGCGCGCAAAGGTCGTCCCGAGACGGTTGACGATCTGGGAGCCCATGATTTCGTGACCCTCGACAGCATCGAAAGCCGTGCGCCTTTTGCGCGATGGCTGCGCGAGAAGGTCCCGTCCGAGCGCTTCGTGTTTCGCGGCACTGATAATCGGGTCCTGCGGGACGCGGTTATTGCGGGCGTTGGGATCGGGTTCGTTTCGACCTGGGACGCTGAGCGCTACACTGGAATCGTACGTTTGTTTGAGCCCCTCGAGGAATGGACCGCGCCGTTGTGGTTGGTGACGCATGTGGATCTTCATCGCACGACAAAGGTTCAGACGTTCTTGAAGTTCCTGAAGGAAGAAGCCAAATCGTGGTAGCCGCTGGGCCGGTTTCTCGTCGCGAGGAGTTGAAGGGCCACATCGGTATGGTGGCATTTTCGGCTTTGGTGGCGGGGTCATTTTCGTTCGGCGGGCGGATCGCCAATCAGATTGATCCGATGGCATTGACGGCCGTCCGATTTGTGTTGGCAGCCCTTGCTGTCAGTGTGATTGCGGTTGGGACGGGGCAGTTCACACGGGCGGCTTTGCGGGCGTCATGGCGGTATCTGCTATTGGGTGGTCTGTTCGGATTGTACTTCGTTTTGATGTTTGAGGGGCTGAAGACCGCGCATCCTGTCTCGACTGCGGCGGTATTTACGCTAACCCCGGTGATGGCGGCTGGATTTGCCTGGCTGATCATGGGGCAGGTCACGAACCGGCGAATGGCGGTGGCGTTGCTGTTCGGGGCAATCGGGGCGTTATGGGTCATCTTTCGGGGGAATTTTGCGGCGTTTCTGGCGTTTGACGTGGGGATCGGCGAGATGATCTTCTTTGTCGGCTGCGTGGCGCATGCGCTTTATATTCCTTTGGTGCCGCGCCTGAACCGGGGCGAAGGGGTGTTCGCTTTCGCATTGGGGACGATGGTCGGAGGTGCGATCCTTGTCGGTGTTTTCGGGGCCTCGCGGATTGTCGCGACGGATTGGAGCGCCTTGCCGGTTTTGGTCTGGGCGGTGCTTAGCTATTTGGTGATCTTTGCGTCCGTCGCCTCGATCAGTCTGATCCAGTTCGCGTCGATGCGGCTGAAGGCGGCAAAGGTTATGGCCTATACCTACTTGATCCCGACTTGGGTGATCTTGTGGGAATTGGTTTTGGCGGGCGATGTGCCGCCGCTTGTCATGGTGCCTGGCGTGGGGCTGACAATTCTGGCGCTGGTGATGCTGTTGCGCGAGGGGGCTGCACAGCCCGCCTAGGCGCCTGACTGATCGTCGGAGCCAAGCTCGCGTTCAAGGAAGGTCTCGAAGGCATCGAGATCCACCGCGTCGAACTGACCGAAGCTTTGCATCCAGATGCTTGTGCCGCGCAGCGCGTCCGGGTTCAGTTTGCACCACTTTACGCGGCCGCGTTTTTCCTGAGCGATCAGGCCAGCGCGGGTGAGGATGCCGAGGTGCTTGGAGATCGCCGCCAAAGACATTTCGAAGGGTTCAGCGACGTCGGTCACGGCCATGTCGTCTTCCAGCAGCATCTCAAGAATGCGCCGCCGGGTCGGATCGGCTAGGGCAGAGAGCACGCTATCAAGGGCTGGATTATTGCGCATTCCTTGGCCGTAGCCGGGCAGGGCCCCCTTGGTCAAGTCGCGGGGCGCCTCAGATGGTGAGGCGATCCATCACGAAACGCAATGATACCTGATTGGTTTTTGGCGATAGGGTCAGGGGTGCGATTTCCAGGACAAGCAGACTGGCGTATTGCTAGTGGTCCATCATCGTGATGCTTGGCACGCTG
>NZ_JBVCWP010000241.1:0-5903 GCF_057460485.1 Boseongicola sp. | reverse complement strand
GGGCTTGGCTGCCTGACCGGTGGGCGATGTGGAGCCGCGTGGAATTCACTTTTTCTCGCTATCCTTGTGGGCCTTCTCACAACGGTTCTGGGACTGGTCTTTGCCCTGGTCGTCACAAGATCTGGCTTTCGATACAAACGCGCATTACGAGCGCTCACTGTCCTACCAATTATCACCCCGCCCTTTGTCATCGGTCTGGCGCTTATCTTACTGTTCGGCCTCTCCGGGTCGGTAACGCAGTTCTTCGCGGAACTGTTTGGAGTGCAACCGACGCGGTGGCTGTACGGCATGCCAGGCGTGTTGATCGCACAAACTTTGGCATTCACCCCGATCGCATTCCTCGTCTTGATCGGCGTCGTTGAGGGCGTCTCACCTTCAATGGAAGAGGCGGCGCAAACCCTGCGCGCTGACCGTTGGCAAACATTCCGCACCGTCTCTTTGCCGTTGATGCGGCCCGGTTTGGCGAACGCGTTCCTTCTTGGTTTCATCGAAAGTATGGCAGATTTCGGGAACCCCCTCGTGCTTGGCGGCAACTTTGATGTTCTGTCGACCGAGATTTTCTTTGCCATCGTCGGCGCCCAATACGATCAGGGCCGCGCGGCGGTTTTGGCGATGGTGTTGTTGTTCTTCACACTGTCGGCCTTTTATGCCCAGCGCATGTGGCTTGGAAAGAAAAGCTACACAACTGTTTCGGGCAAAGGCGATGCCGGCGTGCATCCGTTGATGCCAAACGGTCTTGCTATCCCGGTGTTTATCGCAGCCGGAACTTGGGGTTTGTTCACGATCATCGTTTACGCGATGATCCTTTACGGCAGCGTGGTCGAGCTTTGGGGCGTCAACAATTCGCTGACGTTTAAGCACTATGTGACCGCGTTCTCGGTCCGATTTGAAGAAAGCGGTATTCGCTGGACGGGCGCGGCATGGGACAGTTTCTGGACCACTATATACATCGCCGCTGCGGCAGCTCCGCTGACTGCGATTGTTGGGCTTGTGACAGCCTATCTGCTGACGCGGCAAAACTTCGCTGGCAAGAACGCGTTCGAGTTCGGCACCATGCTAAGCTTTGCTATTCCCGGAACGGTCATCGGCGTAAGCTACATCCTTGCCTTCAACGTGCCGCCAATCGAGATCACGGGAACAGGCATCATCCTGATTGTGAGCTTCATTTTCCGCAATATGCCGGTCGGCGTGCGCGCAGGGATTGCCTCGATGAGCCAGTTGGATAAATCGCTGGACGAATCCTCGCTGACGCTCGGCGCAAATTCCTGGCAGACGTTCCGGAAAATCATTTTGCCATTGCTCCGACCGGCAATTCTGGCCGCTCTCGTCTATAGTTTCGTGCGAGCCATGACGGCGATTTCCGCAGTGATTTTCCTAGTCTCAGCCGAATACGATATGGCCACCAGCTACATCATCGGACGCGTTGAAAACAACGACTACGGACTTGCGATCGCTTATTCCACAACGCTGATATTCGTCATGCTGGCGGCCGTTGGTTTGCTACAGATATTGGTTGGGCGCACCAAAATCGGACGCCGTACGCAATTCGAGGCAGGAGAATAATCATGGGCGAGACACGCATTGCAAGCAAAGCAGCTCCGGTTCGCTTTGAGAATGTCTCCAAGCGTTTCGGTCGTGACGTCGTTGCTGTGGATAGCATCGATCTGCATGTGGAGGCCGGGAAGCTTGTGACGCTTCTTGGGCCTTCGGGTTGCGGGAAAACAACGACGTTGCGGATGATCGCCGGTCTGGAGATGGCCTCCGAGGGGCGTATCCTGATCGGAGACCGCGATGTCACGACCCTGCCCGCGACGGACCGCGACGTGTCGATGGTGTTCCAATCCTACGCCCTGTTCCCGCATATGAGTGTCCTTGAAAACGTCTCATACGGCCTGACCTTCTCGGGCTTCTCAAAGGCCGAAACACGAGAGCGCGCGCTTGCAGGTCTTGAACTGGTCGGTCTCAAAGGTTTTGACATCCGCCTTCCAAGCGAGTTGTCGGGCGGTCAGCAGCAGCGGGTTGCCGTGGCGCGGGCCCTGGTTCTGGAGCCGCAGGTTCTTTTATTCGACGAACCCTTGTCCAATCTGGACGCCAAGCTTCGTCGACAAGTGCGCGAAGACATTCGGGCGATCCAGCAAGACCTTGGTCTTACCGTGGTTTATGTCACGCATGATCAGGAAGAGGCTCTTGCCGTTTCGGACGAGATTGTGGTGATGCGGAATGCCTCGATCGCGCAGATCGGCACGCCCCGTCAGCTTTACGACGCACCGGTTGACCGTTTCGTCGCAGACTTTATCGGCGAGGCCAACATCGTCCCCTGTAACCTCGACACCGTCGAAGGCGACCGTGCCACGATCTCGGTAGATAATTACACCCACAACTTGCCCGCCCGTGGCCTGAAAGTAGGTCCGGCAAAGCTTGCTGTTCGCCCCTCGCGGATCGTGATTGGCGCAGACGGCGGCTTTCCCGCCAAGGTCGCCAAAGCCACCTATGTCGGGGTGCGGATGGAATACACGCTTGAGGCCAGTTTCGGCACGATGTTCGCGGTGCAAGATGACGTCGACAATCCGCTTGAGGTCGGCTCGGATGTGTCCGTTGGCTTTACAGAAAAGGGTCCGGTTCTTTTGCCCGAGGCCTAATCGGCCTGACCGAAAGCCGTCTTCGAGATGTCCAAAAGCCGATCAAAGACTGCCGGGGTCCCGACAACCACCCGCCCGCCGTCCCGTATCATTACGTCTGCATCCTGGGGTTCGACCCGGCCACCGGCCTCGGCCACAATAAGTTGGCCTGCAAGGCAATCCCACGCGTTCATGTGCTCTTCAGTATAACCCAAAAGCCGTCCGGCTGCGACGTAGGCCAACGATAGGGCACCGGAAGCGTTGCGATAGAACATTGAGCCTTCACTTACCACAGCGGCCACCAATCGCAGGATGCCTTGGTCGTCGACCCGGTTGGAATACCCGATCCCAACAGTGCCCTCTGACAGCGATCGGTCGTCATCAAGGCTCAAGGCAACACCGTTCAATGTCGCTCCATGTCCTTTGGTCGCAACGAAGGTTTCGGCGTTACAGGGGTCATGGATCACACCAAGTTGCGTTGCTCCGTCCCGCACGCCTGCAACCACCACCGTCCACGCCGGGATACCGTTCACAAAGTTCGTTGTTCCGTCGATCGGATCAATCACCCAAGTAAATCCCGACGTGCCGGGTTTCGGCGCGTGCTCTTCGCCGACAATTGCATCGTCAGGGAAGGATTTTGCCAGCAAGTCTCGCGTCAGGAGTTCGACATTTCGATCGGCCTGCGAAACAAAATCCTGATGCCCTTTGCGGTCGATTACCAGTTGGTCCTGATCTTTGAAATATTGAGCCGCCAAACGTCCAGCTTCATGGCATATCTCGATCAAAATAGCGGCGCGGTCGGTCATGGTCATCCAATCAAAATCTGAACTGCCCAAGCCTACGACAAGACGAAGCATTCAACAAACCGACATTCGAACTGTTTGGGCACTTAGATCAAGTGAGCGGGCCTTTGGCCTCTGCCAACTTTCTTGAACAGCACGGGGGGCATGCCGAACGGTTCAAAGTCCGCCCTCGTCGACATTGCTCGCAATGACAAAGGCTTTTCGCAAGAGTGTCCCCGACGCAAAACAGATTGCGTCGGGGACCATCGCTTAGTGAGTGAACTTCTTGATCTCGCCATTTTCCAAACGCGATGCGTAGGAGAACAACTCCTTCTTCACCACCTTCATCAGGAAGTAGAGACAGAAGATGTTGACCACCGCCATTGCGAAGATCGCAGCATCAGAGAAGTCGATGACCGGACCAAGGCTTGCGGCAGCGCCGATAACGATGAAGACGCAGAAGATGACCTTGAAAATCAGTTCAGTCGTTTTGCCTTCGCCAAACAAATAGGTCCAGGCTTTCAGGCCATAATAGCTCCACGAGATCATCGTGGAGAAGGCGAACAGAACGACCGCGACTGCCAACACATATGGGAACCAACTGATGCCCGACGCAAAGGCTGCAGAGGTCAGCGCGACACCAGAATTGCCGTCTATCGTTGCAACGGCCGTGCCCGCTTCGTTCAAGACGTAGTTGCCGCTTGCCGGATCAATGATCAACTGCTGCGATATTACAATCACAAGCGCTGTCATCGTGCAGATGACAACAGTGTCGATCAGCGGTTCAAGCAAAGAGACAAAGCCCTCGGTGATCGGTTCTTTGGTTTTCACCGCAGAGTGCGCGATTGCCGCAGATCCAACACCAGCTTCGTTCGAAAACGCCGCTCGCTTGAAGCCTTGGATCAAAGCCCCGACGAAACCACCAGCGACGCCAAGACCCGTAAACGCACCGTCAAAGATCTGACCGAAAGCCCAGCCAATTTTATCATAGTTTACCAACAAGATTATCAGCGCGGCGCCGACATAAAGGATGCCCATGAATGGCACGACTTTTTCGGTGACGTTAGCGATCGATTTAATACCGCCAACGATGACCGCAAAGACCACACCAGCGAAGATGATCCCGGTAATCCAGCCCGGATAGTCGCCGAAAATGCCGGAAATCTGGGCATGTGCCTGATTGGCCTGAAACATATTGCCACCACCAAGGGCGCCGAGAATACAGAATATCGAAAAGACGACAGCGAGGATTTTGCCGCCTGGCAAGCCCAATTCATCGAAGCCCTTCGAGATATAGTACATCGGACCACCAGAAACTGTGCCGTCCGGATATTCGTTTCGATACTTCACACCAAGCGTACATTCGGTGAATTTGGACGCCATCCCAAGAAGGCCCGCAAGGATCATCCAGAAAGTCGCACCCGGTCCGCCAATGCCGACGGCCACCGCAACGCCCGCGATGTTGCCGAGACCAACTGTGCCTGACAACGCAGTGGCAAGCGCCTGAAAGTGGCTGACTTCACCGGCATCGTTGGGATCGGAGTAGTCGCCTTTGACAAGCTGAATAGAATGCCGGAAAAAACGAAACTGAACAAAGCCAAAGTAAAAAGTGAACACTGTGGCCGCGACGACGAGCCACATTACGATCCAGGGAAAGCTTGTTCCCGGAAAGGGTGCGAAGATCAAACTTACAAAAGGACCAGTCAGGCTGGCAAACGCCTCATTGACCTTGGCGTCAATGCTCATCGCCTCTTGAGCCGCCAGCGGACTGGACGCCAAAGCCGCAGCAACGGACGTCATCCAGAGTTTTAATGTATTTTTCATAATTGTCCCTTTATCCGACGACCGTGACCGGCACTTCTGCGTGCATGACGAGGCTCTGTGTCGAGCTGCCGAAGATGCGCTTGGAAAACCCCCCAGAAGATGTGCGGCCAACGATGATCTGTGATCCGCCGTTTTCCACTGTGAGTTTGTTCAACGTTTCAGCAACGTCGCCGTGACGAACAAGACCGCTCGCGTTAAACCCCGCCGCCTTCAGCGCGGCCACAGCCGGCTCGACGATCCGTGTTTCGGCAAGCTTGATCTCTTCTTCGCGCCGATTATGGCGTTGCTCATTCTCTTCTGCTGTTTGGAATGTGAATGGTGACCATTCAATGACGTAAGCGGCAAGCAACTCACAAGCACCGATCTTGGATGCCAAGTTTTTTGCAAATTCGAGTGCGCGTTCACCGGCATCTGTCCCGTCAAGTCCAATGACAATTTTGACTGTCATCATATCCTCCGTGTTCGGTTTTCTTATTACATTTTGGAGGGCGATCGCCCTCAGCCGAGGCGGAGGAAACAAGCCACCGCTCCCCGACACCGCTGTGTAGAGTATTAGTGATTATCAATAGTCGTTGGGGACTTATTCAAGCATATTTCAGGCCTTATTCCTAAAAATAGGTCAAAGATTAGGAAAAATAACTATTGAGCGGGGAAAAGGGAAAATTCTATAAAAGAATTC
>NZ_JBVCWP010000240.1:0-5972 GCF_057460485.1 Boseongicola sp. | reverse complement strand
TTATAGTGCCTAATAGGGGCATTAGACTATATATCCTGCGAATCAGTCCCCTATGGCCCGGCTTTGGGCGCTCTTTGTCCTGTAACAGGGTCCCCTACGCCCTGTAACTGGGCACCAAAGATGGTCTAATAGATTGATAAGTAACGGTAACCAGCACATAAAGTCCTTAAAGTATCCAAATAAATTAAACAGATGATCATGTGTTTTTTTCTGATATTTAGGATTTCGCGGGCTATAGATTTCCAATTTCGATTTGATGTGCGATAGTTTACTAAGAACTTGGTAAATGTCCTAACATTGGCGAGAACGCATGACATCTTCGTTTAAACCGGATGTACCACCCTATTTTGGTATTGATCCAGCCGCTGCTGCCGCGAAGCTATCTCTTCCTAGCGACACGGCGCGATTCGCGCGAGCGGCAACATTTGCGGCCAAGGGGCGTGATGAGCTGAAAAGGGGCGGTCATGCCCCTGATGGGTTCAAGCGACTTCGGAAGTTTTCGACATGGGAAATCTGTCGCTACTTGATCCCCGTGGCTCCAGCACATTTTCGCAGGGTCCTCAAAGCCCACTCTGATCTTCCACAAGGCGCAGGCGAAGGGAATTCGAAATGGTTCTCTCTGTCAGAGGTCATCGCTTTGCGCGATCATTTTGCGACCGAGGGAGCGGCCAACCGGGAATACCGCCCCTACCGGCCTGAAGGTGCTGATGCCAAGGTTGTGGCGGTGGCCAACTTCAAGGGTGGTGTGGGCAAAACGTCTACCTGTGCGCACCTGGCCATGAGTGCTGCTTTGGATGGATACAAGGTGTTGGTGATCGATCTGGACAGTCAGGGCTCGATGACGAGCATTATGGGGGGGCAGGTTGAAGATGAATGGCAAACAGCGTTTCCGATTCTGGCCCGGGATTTTGCGCTCCACCTAAAGGGCGAGAATAAGGTGCGTGCAGCGCGTGGTGAGCCAGAAATTCAGCTTGACGAAACCCTGACAGAAGCCGCCGAGGTTTCGCCGCGAAACCTTATTCAGAATACCCACTGGCCCAACATTGACCTGATTGGAGCGCAGCTTAACCTTTATTGGGCAGAGTTTCAGGTACCAGTTTGGCGCATGCAATCAGGCTCTTGGGCGCTATGGGATGGGTTGCTGAATGGTCTAACCGACAGTGGTATTTTGCAGGACTATGACATCATTTTGCTCGATACCCCCCCTGCCCTCGGCTACCTGACGATCAACGCGCTCTCCGCGGCTGATATACTTCTCGTTCCGCTTGGCGCGTCGTTCCTTGAATTTGATTCCACAGGTCGTTTTTTTGATATGCTCTATTCGACTTTTGCCAGCATTGAGGATGGTGAAAACTCACAGCGGCGCAAGCACGGGCTCGAAGACATTCGATTTGAATGGGACGCTGTCCGAACGCTAATCACCCGATTTGATGCGGCGCAACAGACGGACATGGCGAATGTCATCCAAGCTTATTTTGGTGACCTCATGACGACTTTCCGTCAGGATTTGACGGCGATGGTTGGACAGGCGGGTGAGCAGGTAAACGGTATTTACGAAGCGGATTACCGGGAATTCAACCGGGAAACCTATGTCCGAGGCCGCGAAACGTTTGATCGAACCTGGGCTGAAGTGAAAGAGATAATACTCGGCGCATGGTGGCGTGATCAACAAGAACTAAAGGCGGAGGGGTCGAATGGCCAAGCGTAGAAAAGTCTCGACACCAAGTGCCGATGATCTGACTCGGTTCGAGGAAGAGTTTCGCCGCGAAACCCCAAGCCGCCCATCTGGGGCGATGGCCCCAATTTCGAAGGTGTCGGCAGAGGTCGCGATGGCGCGTGAAATATCCTCTCCCGAAGAGCGTGCCGAACAGGCCCGTGAAAAGTCAGATGCAGAGGCACATCGCAGCGCGACCGAACAAGGTCGGATCATTCAAGAGCTGACACTCGATAGCATTATGGATGATGCCATGGTGCGTGACAGAATGGTTTTGGATCAGGGGGAAATGGAGGAGCTGAAGCTATCGATCGCGGCCCATGGTCTGCGTCTTCCGATTGAGGTCTTTGCTCGCGAACCAGACAGTATCAGTCCCCGACCATTTGGTCTGCTATCGGGCTACCGCCGCCTGCGTGCTGTCCGAGACCTACTCGCACTCACAAATCACGAAAAATACCTGACGATCAAGGCGCTGGTTCGCAATCCCGACGATCTTGGCGGAGCGTTTGCTGCGATGGTCGAGGAGAATGAGGTCCGTTCTAGCCTTTCCCATTTTGAACGTGGGCGCATAGCGGTGATCGCGGCCCAGCAAGGGGTTTTCCATAGTGCAGAGGACGCGGTAGCAAATATGTTCAGCACCGCATCAAAGGCGAAGCGGTCCAAGATCAGATCTTTCTCACTGATCTTTGAAGAGCTCGGTGACATGTTGCAATTCCCAGATAGCCTGAAGGAAAAAGACGGTTTGCGGTTGGCCACAGCGCTGCGCAACGGTGCTGAATCGCGATTGCGGGACGTTCTTGCAGGCGGGCAGGGAACCAGTGCGGAGCTTGAATGGTCGGTATTAGAGCAGGTTATTGATGAGTTTGAGAAAGATGCTGGCCCTGGAACCAAAGGAGGGCGCCCAAAGATAAACTCTCCTCTGTCAGGATGGCAGGAGCAGGACACATTGCATCTTTCGAACGGCATCAGCATTCAACGCTCACATGACCGCCGCGGCCACCTAATCCGGATATCGGGGTCGGAGGTGGATCAGGTCCTGATTGAGAAGGCGATGGAAAATTTGCGCTACCTGTTTGAAAACTGATTTTCGAGCCTAAACCAGTCGAATTTGACCAGAAGGACTGCGAGCCTGCATTTTGTAAGCGGGCGTTCTTCTTGTGATAGCAGAGCTTCAGCAGTGACAAAATAGTGGAGTCGGGCGGGTAGTCGCGGGATATAGTCCAGAACGTGGGGCAGGAGACCTGCATCCAAGGTGCAGTTTTTTGGGGTCGCCGCAATGAAAACGGAAGCGTATTACAGCCCGCATTATTTGGAATCTTCAACTAATCTGTTTATTGTTGAACATGGCGCTATGCTCAACGGTAATAAGTTTTGTTGAACACGAGGTGTGGCAATGATTGATAGGCATTCGGTAACAGCGCATTCAACTTATCACGATTTGCGCCGCTCACTCTTGGACGAAGCGTCATCAAGTATCCGTGGAACACCCACACGAGTCGACCGAAATGGAAAGATCTATTGGTACGACAGCTATCGTATTGGCTCGGACGTGCGTAAAAACTATATTGGCGAGGAAAGCCCTGAGCTTAGCGGGCGTCTCGATGACCTCAAAGCTCTCCGCCAAGGTGTTAAAGACCGCAATAAGCATCGGACGCGACTAATACGCATATTACGGGCCGAGGGGTTTCAGGGTGTAGATGCCGCGACCGGCAGCCTGATGTCAGCTTTGGCCGGGGCCGGCGTGTTTCGCCTCGGCGGCACAGTCGTGGAAACGCACGCATTTAGGCTCTATGAAGGCGTTTTGGGCGTTCGGTATAGCATCGACGATATGGCTCAAACCGGTGACATCGACATTGCAAGTTTCGAGCACCTGTCGCTGGCCTTGGAAGATGTCGGCGCACCGCCATTGCTGGAGGTGCTGGGTGATTTTTCTTTTGCGCCGGTTCCAAGTAGTGACGACAATGGGGTTTGGCGCTGGCGCCAAACCCGAAATGATCTGATGGTCGAATTTCTGACACCGTCCTTCGAGGAAGTAGAGGGTATCCGCCCTTTGGCAGGGCTTGGCGTGAACGCGCAGTCACTGCATCACCTGAACTATCTGATTGCCGACCCTATCAGGGCCGTTGCGGTTTACCGCGGTGGTGTTCTGGTGCAGGTCCCGCGGCCGGAGCGGTTTGCAATTCACAAGCTGATCATTGCAGACCGCCGGCAGGACGGGGCTGACAGCCTGAAAGCCGAGAAAGATCGGCTGCAGGCGGCATTTTTGATCGAGGTGTTGGCGGAAGATCGACCGGATGAGCTTTTGGAAGCCTATGTAGACGCTCGTGAGGCGGGGCCTGGGTGGCAGGAGCGTTTGGATGCAACGCTGGACCGTCTTCCAAGAGTTAAGGGTGTCCTGGCGGGTCTTTCATAGGGCTACGTGCAATTTTTAGTGTAGTAACCAGCATGCTGACCTGTATTCCTGTGGATATTTCACAGAATAGAGGCGCAGCGATGCTGGTTCTTGCCTGCGAACAACTGCCGCCCTACAGCCCGGCGGCCTTGGTCAGATTAACGCGGAACCTATCGCGGCGACGCTGATACCTGCGGGTCATTTCCGCCGAAGCATGGCCCAAGTGTCTATGTATATAGCGTTCGTCAACCTCAGCGCTGGACGCGAGACCAGCCCGCAAGCTGTGCCCAGAATACAAAGCGAGGCGCTCTTTCTCGGGCAGATCGCTCCGAATGCCAGCGTCCAGCACAGTTTGTTTGATCAGCCTTGCGACGTGTTTGCTGGAAAGGCGGTCCTCAAGAACACGCTTGTTGTCGCGTGCCGTGCGTCGAAACAGCGGTCCAAAGTCGATTTTGGCGAAATGAAGCCATTGCTCCAGCGCGTGCACTGGACAGGTTTGCTCAGCAGACCCTCGGCCAATCTCAACTTCCCGCCATCCGGTTTTACCGCGCAGGACCAGAATGGCCCCTTCGTCTTCGATTTCGACCCAACCGCGGCTGTCGGTGGCGCTGTCGGTGCTCCCGAGGTCGTCGCGGCTGTGATCAAGGCAAACAATTTCGGAGCGTCTGAGACCGCCCGCATAGCCGATCAGCAGAATAGCGCGGTCCCTGAGCCCGCGCAGATCAAAGGGCAGGGTGGCCACCATGGCGCGGATGTCTTCGGCCAATACTGCTTCCTTTTGCACCGGAGGCCGCGCGTGCTTGCGCCGGATGCCTGCCAGCACGGTGGCAATGTGGCGATCTTTCCGATCAAGCGTGAAGCCACGCTGCTGGTAGTGCCAAACAAGGCCTGACAAGCGGCGTTCAATGGTTGAGACCGCAAGAGGCCGCACCGCCGCCTGCGGCCGCGTACGGCCCGCTGAGAGGGCAGGGGCCCCATCCTGAGGGGCGGCACAGTCGGTAATATACAGGCCAATCAGTTGAGAATCAGGGGCGTTGCCACCAAACGGGTCTGCGCCGCGCCTGCGGCACCACCGCGTAAAATGCTCCCAGTCCTTCTTGTAGGCTTTGTTGGTGTTCTCTGCCGTTGCCTGGGCGGCATAGGCGCGTGCGGTGTCGACCAGCCGATCAAGCGTCCCTGATCCGGCGACATGAGAGGGCAGGGCGATAGCGTCGTTTTGCGCTTCCTGTCTCTCGTCGATCTTGTCAGTGTTGGGGCGTTGCGTTGGGTTTGCGGTCGATTTATCGTTGTTTTCTGGCATATCTGTTGGGTATCATATTTATGTCCGATAATGCAAACTTATTGGACGTAAAACGATCGTGCAAGCCGCGGCGGTTATTGCGACATTTACTGATCTAAAGCGCCGTGCGCGATGGGCCTGTCCCGATCAAACAACTGCCAATCCTGATCTGAGCGATACCCAAGCCCTACATCTGTTGCCGCGCTGGGTCACGTCTGCACCGGGCCAAGGCACTGATAGTGTGGCATTGTCGTCCAGTGCCGCGCTGGCATTGCGAGATGGGGTGTTCCGAAATCCAGGCGGACCATTGTCCGGCAGCTTTACTGTGGGATCGGTTGGCTTTGGAGGCCGTAAACTCTCGTTACGTATGAGGGAGCATCGGGGGGCAGGTCATGACAAATGGCTCAATCGCTTGGGAGTTGGAGCCTACTGGCGATGGAACTTTGATCAGGGTCCAATCTGAGTTTTCTCCAAAGACGGGGAGAGTTTATACGGCTGAACGAATGAATTCAATTTGGTCGACCCACTGTGATATGTTGGAAGTGGAAGCTAACTCGCGCTGACATTTGGGCAATCAGTACTATTGG
>NZ_JBVCWP010000239.1:0-5982 GCF_057460485.1 Boseongicola sp. | reverse complement strand
TGGATCTCCCGCGGCGCGATCGAGGGCGAGACCGATGGATATCCATTCTGGTCATGTATGCGGCAGACCCAGACCTGGTGGCCCGAACGACATCGGGACAACGTTCTGTTCCTGCACTACGCCGACATGAAGGCAGACCTCAGGGGCCAGATCGCGCGGATCGCCCGGTATCTCGAGATCGAGGTCGCGGATGAGATGCTCGACCGGATCACCGAACTTTGCGACTTCTCCTCGATGAAGCGCGATGCGGAGGCGCTTGAAGGACATGAAAGCGGGCTCAAGGGCGGCGCCACCGTGTTCTACAACAAGGGGACGAACGGTCGGTGGCGCGATGTGCTGACACCGGGGCAGCTCGCGCGTTACGAGGAGGTGGCTTCGAATGTGCTGGAGCCGGCGGCGAAGCGCTGGCTGGAACAGGGCGGGCCGACCGACGGAGCGGCCTGAGATTGGCTATACTCGCTTGCGCGGGCTTCGCTCAGACTGACCGAGGACGAAACGGAGACGGCCAAGATGCCGGGTAAAGCTGCCCTTCGTCGACGCCGCAGAATCCTGCGCTTTGGGCTCGACCCTATCATCTGAGCGTTCTGCTCAGATGTCTCCAACATCCCGCATGTGAGACATCAGGTTACCGCTCGGCGAACGACCGGTTCCGATCCGGCTCATCGAGCGCGGTTCTACCGACCGCTTACGGTAAGTTGAGCTGCGCTGCAGCGAGGCGCTCGTCGCCGGGTAGTCATCTGGACGATCGGAGATGCCGCGGGTGCATCAAGTCCCGCAAATCGGTCATCGCTGCATTTTTCGCCAGTGTCTGCTCTGGGTCGAAGCTGCCATTGACACTGGGGCCTGTTAATAGGTCCAGAGGCTAGGATATTTGCGTAACCGTTTGCATTACTTTGCGCAGAAGCTGGATACGTGGCGAGGGGCGCTGCCACAACAAGCCGATTTCACGGAATGGGGCTGGGTCGGGGAGAGGGAGGCTGCGGATGGCAACCCCCTCAGGGCGCGGTCCGATTCAGTCCGGCACAATTGATACTCCGAGACAACGACCGACCAGCACGGCGATGACATCAAGTGCATCCAGTTCGTACCGTACATCGGGAGTGATGCCTGCGTCAGACAGCCAGGTTTGTGGCGCACGCCCCCCCATTGCTGACGGTCGTAACGAATGAAGGGGCTATCGCCCAGTATCGCTCCTATATCTGTGCGGGTTTCATTGCTGGGAATGAGCAGTACTAATTTTTCTCGTCGCCAAGTCTGAAAATCCCATGCCTTGGGCAGATCGAATGACGGCTTGACGACTGCCGCAGCGTCCAAATGCCCAGCTATTGTACGGTCATAAAGGTCGCTCGACGTACCCGGTTCAAGGAATATGCGAAGATCGGCGTCACTGCGTGAGAAGCTCATTAGGACATCGGGCAAAATGCCGGAGAGAACGGTAGAGATCGCGCCGATGCGAAGACTGCCTGCTATCGTCTGGCCGGTCACAGCTGCGCGTAGGCTGCGGTGTGCCGCCAACACCCCTTCGGCACGCGCGAGCACCGCATGGCCAGCCTCGGTTGGGCGCACTGTGCGTCCGGAGCGGGCCACTAGATCAGCACCGATTTCATCTTCCAACGCTCGGGTGCGCTGTGCCACAGCCGTCGCAGTCAAATTCAGATGTTGAGCCGCCGCGGCCAGCGAGCCGCGTTGTGCCACAGCGACCAGCGTTTCCAGATTTCGTGTGTACGAAACAAACTATTCCTTCGCATAGAACGAAGGATACGGAACTATTCTTTGCGTCACCAGAGCGATATCGTCGCTGCGAACAACATGAACAAGGGAACAAGCAATGGACTTGGGTCTTTCGAACGCTCTGCGCAGCACGCTTGTCGGATGGGCAAAGATCTTAGCCGATGAAGTGGGTGAGGACGCCATTACCTCCAATATCGTGTTGCCGGACCGGGTCGCCACGAAGCGGATCACCTTCCTCGACGAAAAGAAGGCCGCGCGCGAAGGCCGTAGTGTTGAGGAAGGCCGCGCAGAGAGCCTCGCTGCGATCCCTGCCGGGCGCTACGGCGATCCCGAAGAATATGCCGATGTCGCGGCAGTCTTGGCCAGCACACGCGCCTCGAACATTACCGGCAGCATGATCCGCGGTGATGGCGGATATATTTCAAACGTTTGATAGCAAGGAAAATTGATATGACACTTTCGATCGAAGCCAAGGCCACACTTGAAAAAGTAACCACTGCGACCTTGACAACCATCTTGTTGAAAAAGGGTTTGCGCAATGTCTGGATACGCGGTGCCATGCCGCTGCGCGCTGACCAGTCGCGGCTGGTTGGTACAGCGTTTACGCTTCGCTTTGTCCCCGCGCGCGAGGACCTGGCGACCCCGGCGTCATGGGCCAGCCCGATCTCGACCCGTGCTGCGATCGAGGAAATGCCTGAAGGGTGCATCGCCGTTATTGACGCGATGGGGATCACCGACGCTGGCGTGTTCGGCGACATCCTTTGCGCCCGCATGAAGAAACGTAATGTCACCGCGATGATCACCGATGGTGCCGTACGCGACCTTGGTGGTGTGCTCGACACCGATCTACCGGTTTGGTGCAAGGGGGCGGCCGCACCTCCGTCGGTCGCGGGCCTGACATTTGTTGGCTGGAATGAGACCGTAGGCTGTGGTGGCGTCGCAGTTATACCCGGTGACATTGTCGTTGCCGACAGCGACGGGGCCGTGGTAATTCCGCAAGCTTTGTTGGACGAGGTCGTCGCCGAGTCGCCCGCGCAAGAAAAGCTAGAGGGATGGATCATTGGAGAAGTCGAACGTGGTGAGAAACTGCCCGGCCTCTATCCGATGAACGAAGAAACCAGGGTTCGCTACGAGACATGGCTAGCTGACAACCAAAGTTGAAATCTCATCGGTCGCTGGCGTCAGCACCCATGGGTCCAAGTTGGGGGATTTGAGATGGCAGTGTTGCTGGCTCACATAGCCAAGTCAGACCGCATTCATTGCTGGACAAAAAAACGCCCGCAGACGCGCGTTGAGCTCTTGTGAAAACTGGGGCTTCGAGCACGACGCGCATACCAAAAACGAAATCGAGGAACCTAAAGTCCACATTAATGTGATCGCTGAAAACGTCCTCGTTTCTGGTTAGGGTATTCTGGCAGATTTTCCGTGGCTGGGAGAGGAACGCAAACGCCTGAAACCATAGAAGTTCATCCGCCTGATGACCATTCACTCTGAGAAGACGCAGACATGATCATTGAACAACGCACTTACTCACTGAGAATTGGGCTGTGCCCAAGTATCTTGCGCTTTACGAGACACGGTTCTTGGTCGGGTGGTAAACAGTTTTTCAATTGATAACAGTGATTTGATGCCAGATCATTCATACGTGGGCTTATAAAATCTATGACGTACGCGAACAGTGTCGTAGCAAGCAGACCGCCGCATGTAGATAAAATCCCTGCGCGCTAGGTCGACATTTTTCTTATATTTTTTGTTGGAAAAGACACTTGATGGGGAGGGAGATACCATTCTTGACCCCAACTGGCGGTTAGACGATCCTAAGACCCTTGACTGCAAAAAAAAACTCGTCGGCCGTGGCCACTAGAACCCGATTACCAACTAAAGGTATGCGTAGATTTTGTATGCCGGAATGCAGCAGAAGCTCTTAATTAGGATACACTGAATGCCCGGACCCTTGAACGGAATACGGATCATCGACGCAACCACTATGATTTCAGGGCCTCTCGCCACGATGATCATGGCCGATCAGGGCGCCGAAGTGATAAAGATCGAGCATCCAAATGGCGGAGATCATAGCCGTCAGGTGGCTGGCAGGCGCGGCGGGTTTGCGGCCTCATTTCTCAACAATAATCGCAATAAGCGCTCGGTAACGTTGAACCTCAAGGATCCACGTGGCCTCGAAGCTGCGCTTCGACTTTGCGAGGGGGCCGACGTATTTGTCCAGAATTTTCGTCCCGGTGTTGCCGAGCGATTGGGTCTGGGCGAGCCAGCGATACGTGCCGTGCGCTCTGATATCATTTATGCTTCGATCGCAGGGTTCGGATTTGAAGGCGATTGGGCGGGCAAGCCTGTCTATGATCCGCTTGTTCAGGCGCTTTCGGGATTGGCGAGCGTTCAGGGCGGAGCAGACATTGCGCGGCCGCGCCTCGTGCGGACAATCCTGCCAGATAAAGTGACCGCAATTCAGGCGAGCCAGGCAATTACCGCTGCCCTGTTTGCAAGGACCCAAACAGGGCAAGGCAGTCATTTGACCCTGTCTATGCTGGACACAGTTGTGGCCTTCCTGTGGAGTTCTGATATGGCTGGATACACCTTCATTGGTGATGAGGCAGCCCCAGACGAAGGCGCTCAGGCTCAAAGCTTTGTTGAGCTGATTTATCAAACCAAGGATAGCTGGATGGCTGTTTCGGCCCACACCGATTCCACCTGGTCCGGCTTATCGGCCGCCGTGGGACGACCCGACTGGCTGAAAGACCCACGGTTTTCATCGGTCGCATTGCGAGAGATCAACAAGCCAGAGCGGCTTGCGCTGACACAAGAGGCTCTCTTGCAGGATACCACGGTGAACTGGATGACCCGGCTGACGGCAAAGGATGTGCCCTGCGCGCCTGTGCTGACCCGGGCTGAAATGTATAGCCATCCGCAGGTCACGGCCAACCACACCATCCTGGAATTGGACCACCCGCAAGCTGGACGCATCCGTCAGGCGCGCGCGCCCGCTCGGTTCTCAGCGAGCCCAGTTGCTCCGCCACGGCCGGCCCGCCGGCTTGGAGAAGATACGCGCGCTGTCCTGCACGAAGCAGGATACAGCGCCTATGATATCGACACCTTAATCAGGAGTGGTGTTGCGACAGATGTACAGGAGAGTATTGAGTGATAGACCTTTACTTCGCGCCGACACCGAACGGATGGAAAGCCTCCATCATGCTTGAGGAATGTGGGCTGGACTACGCACCAAAGCTTGTTCGGCTGTCCGAAGGCGAGCAATTTTCAGATAACTTTCTAAAAATCAGCCCGAACGCGAAGATCCCTGCCATCGTCGATTACTCACCCGCACCAGAATGGGGGAAATCACCGGTATCTGTATTCGAGTCTGCTGCGATATTGCTTTATCTGGCTGATAAAACGAAGCTCTTCGCCCCTTCCGCAAGCGACTTGCGGGCGCGCAAAGAGCTCATGGAATGGATGTTTTGGCAGGTTGGCAATCAGGGTCCGATGGGCGGACAACTTAGCCACTTTCGAAACTATGCCCCTGAGAATAACCGCGACTACGGCTTTAAGCGGTATCTTGGCGAATATGATCGCAACCTGGCGGTTCTGGAAAATCGACTGGAAAGTCAGGACTGGATACTGGCCGAATATTCAATCGCCGATATGCTGATCTTTCCATGGGCTTTCATCGCCAAACCTCTGGGCGCATCGCTTGAGGCCTTTCCGCGTGTTGCAGATTGGCGGGCACGGATCAAAGCCCGCCCCCCGGTGCAAAGGGCCATTGAGCTCTTTAAAAGCAAGCAAAACCGGGGCCAGCATCGCGCCGACAACAACAAGGTTCTGTTCAATCAAAGTTCGTCGGTTCTCCGGAGCAGTGCCCGGAAGTCCGACACGAATGAGCAGATCTGACTGCTTCAAGCTGTTTCTTTCGAGACGACCAAGGATTTTGTCACCGCCCTACCCACGTCAAGTTGATTTCCACTGATAGCGCCGCACTTTGTCATCGGTCAGTGGATCGCAGTATACGGCGGGGAGTAAACTGAGAAAAGATCTTCAGATGCAAATGCCGCTTTTAATTGAAGCAAGCGTACATAGCCCCAATGCTTTCCCTGGCGATCCAGCTCCTTATGCTGGAGCAGATAGTTTCACCTTTGTGCATCTTCGTATACGGGACGCGGAAGGCATAACGGGGCATGGGTTCACCGGTCGCTTCCTCGCCCGCGAAGTAGCTGGGTTTTTGAACAATACTGTCACTGAATC
>NZ_JBVCWP010000238.1:0-5985 GCF_057460485.1 Boseongicola sp. | reverse complement strand
GGAGGGGGGAGATAGCAGCAGAACCTATTGAAAAGTATAGCGGAAGGCGCATGCGTCTCGACCCCCTGGAATTAATAGAACCATACCTTGCTCCGGAGCGACGCAGTTCTACATTGGGGCCGATATGGGGAGGCCAAAGCGATGCTTAAGCACGAACTACTGTCGGACAAGGGAGTTCTAGTCGCGCGGCCTGAGGGACCGCTTTCGGCAAAGGATTTCTCTGGGCTTGCTGCTGATGCGGATGCATACATCGAGTCTCACGGCGCGCTTAAAGGCTTGCTGGTCTGTGCGCGGGAGTTTCCCGGATGGGAAAACATCGACGCTGCGATCTCGCATTTCAGATTCATTCGCGACCACCAGCGCGATATTGCGAAGGTAGCTGTCGTCAGCGACTCCGAAGTGATGACGCTGCTACCGAAATTCGCGAGCCATTTCGTCAGTGCCGAGGTGAAACACTTCAGTGGAGATGAGGAAGCCGAGGCGTTGGCGTGGATTACCCGTTAATTTAGCCACGCCATAGAGTGAATGGCGGATTAAATATCCGATTATCTCGATTAAAGTGTATATAAATCAATATGTTGTGCTATCCATGTCGCGCGATGTTGCGTAGATTTGGGGTCGGATAACTTGGTTTGTTCGCCGGAACAAAAAGACCGGAGGCGGCCAGGGGCCCTAATGATGGGCAGACAAGAGACCCCTAAACCCCGACCCCCCGTGGGCGCTCCCGCAGATGATGGTCAGTACCTAACTGCTCGGCACCGTCCCTAGCGACACACAATTTCCGGGCGGCTTAGAGTTAGTAGCGGCTGACTAGAGGACGAAGCCGCGCGTGTCGGCTTTTGAGCCTAAAGCAGACATCCCCGATCTCCTCGATGACGGCAGCTAATGACCCAAAGCGGATATCATCAAAGCCACTGATCTGACTTCACTTCGACGAAGCAGTTCACCCGTAACGTTTGCCGCTCATTGAGCCTTTAGCTGATCGATGACGAAGAGTGCACGGGCCACAGTTTCCGCGTTTTTTGCCGGCACTCCATTGTCCTCCCAGTCCTGCATGAACACGACTGCAATGCCGGTCTCCAGATCGCTGAAGCCGACTTGTCCGTAGGAGCCGACAGAGTGGATAATGTTGTGTTCAGGCAGGTACCAAGCCTGTGATGCATAGGTAACCGGCGTGCCAAACAGAGCGGCCATACCGTTGCCCGTCTCTGACTCTCGGAGCAGGTCTTTATCAACGTCCTCAACCGAAGCATAGAAGCTCTTGGGCGCTTTTCCCTGGGCTATCCATTGGTGAAACAGACCGTAGTCCCGCAGGGTTGTACTAATGCCATAAGACGGGCTCGCCGTGCCATCGACCGTCAGCGCGATAGAACCCCGGCTGTTGGCACCGAAGTCGTCGAACATATCGGATAGAAGCTTGTTGAACGGTTCGCCTGTCACCCCTTCGGCCAGCATCGCTAGCAAGTCGGTGTTCTTGTCGTTGTAGGTGTAGACTTCTCCAGGCGCGTTTTGAGTTTTGGCCTCGATTACAGCCTTGCGGTGCCCGCTGGGGTCACCTGGCTTTAAGCCCTGTTCTATCTCGAACACAAAGGCTTCGCCGCCGGGAACGTGGTAGTCGGTTGCGGGCAGTAGCCCGGCCGTCATATCGAGTACATGCTGAACTTTAGCCTTGCCTATGGCCGATCCCTTGAAATCGGGCAGATAGCTCTCGACCGTCGCGTTTGGATCCAGTTTACCTTCGTCGATCAATTTCGACGCGATGATTCCAGCGTAAGTCTTGGACGACGACTGTAAGAGCTGGGTCTGATCGGCATTGAATCCGTTATCGTAAAACTCTCCGAGGATCACGTTGTCCTTGATGATCAGAAAGCCCTTGGTCTGCGTCCCGTTGAGCGAGTCCGCGAAACTGCGGCCATCACCAAAGTCCTGCTGCAGATCGAACTGCTGGTCTGCGATGGTCACGGGCGCGGGGTTCTCGGCGGCCATGACGGGTACAGTGCCGAACAACCCATAGTCATCCCAGTGTGCGGAGACGTGCTTGTAATATGGCCAGCTCTGCATGTTCTTCGGGGTGATGTCAGAGAGGTCGATTGGCTTGTAAAAATCATTGAGCGTGACCTCCGATTTCGCCAAAGCACCCGACCCAATAGTAGCGGCCACAATGGCTGACAACATCGATAAGGCGCTGATTTTCAAGATCGCGTTTTGAGTCATCGGTGTTTCTCCTCCCTTGGTGTCTTGGGCCCTGGCCATCTTAGTCCGCAAGTATTTCAGCATAGTATGACCGGGCAACGCTTGACTCGGGTCGGGGCCTTCCGATGAAGCTTTAGCACGCGGAGCCAAGCCTAATGTCCGCTAATGGCACTTAACGGACCTCAGTGACGAAGCTGAGTATGTCTGCTTTCGCATGCAAAGCGGACGTGACCAGGTCGCGTTCTGATGTCGCCTAACGACCCAATGCGGACATCTCAGTCGATCGGGAGCCTCCTCAAGACGGAAAGGCTGAACGAAGAAGATCGGGCTTCCTATCTGGCACAAAGTGGCCGGACTCGATAGAAACAGGACATGGGATATAAGGAAGCCTATGAAGCCTGGGCCGCTGATCCATGTAGGTTCTGGGCGACTGCCGCCGAGGCGTTGGACTGGATTAAGCCGCCTCGAACGGTGCTAGACGATAGCAGAGCGCCGATCTTTGCTTGGTATCCCGATGGCGTGATGAACACCTGCTGGAACGCGGTAGACCGCAATGTTGAGGCGGGTCGTGGGCAGCAGGCGGCAATCATCTATGACAGCCCAGTCACAGCCACAAAGCGGACGATCACCTATGCCGAGCTTCAGACGGAGGTAGCGCGGTTGGGCGGCGCTCTGCGGTCGCGCGGTGTAGAAAAAGGCGATCGAGTCGTCATTTACATGCCGATGGTGCCAGAAGCGCTCATCGCGATGCTCGCCTGCGCGCGAATCGGTGCTGTGCACTCTGTTGTGTTTGGGGGGTTCGCAGCTCACGAACTCGCGGTCCGGATCGATGACGCGAAGCCGAAGGCTATCATCGCCGGGTCCTGTGGAATAGAGCCCGGGCGGGTCGTGCCCTACAAGCCGCTTCTAGATGGCGCAATCCAGCAAGCTGGCCATAAGCCCGAATTCTGCGTGATCTTTCAGCGCGAGCAGCGGCCCGCCGAATTGGGGGAGCGGGATGTCGAGTGGTTCGCCTTCCAGCGCGGGGCGGAGCCGGCCGAGTGCGTTCCAGTCTTGGGAGACGAGCCACTCTACATTCTTTATACCTCGGGCACGACGGGCCGGCCCAAGGGTGTGCCGCGGCCGAGCGCTGGTCACGCCGTGGCGCTAAGCTGGACGATGAAGAACATCTACGACATCGATCCGGGCGACGTGTGTTGGACCGCTTCTGACGTCGGTTGGGTCGTGGGTCATTCCTATATCTGCTATGCGCCGCTGATACATGGCGCAACGACAGTGGTCTTCGAAGGTAAACCGGTAGGTACGCCCGATGCGGGGACCTTCTGGCGCGTGATTTCGGAGCACGGGGTCAAGGTTCTCTTCACTGCGCCAACCGCATTACGGGCGATCAAGAGAGTGGACCCCAAGGGTGGGTTCATCCGTAAGCACGATCTAAATTGCCTGAAATATCTGTTCCTTGCCGGAGAGAGAGCTGATCCCGACACGATTCATTGGGCGCAGGATATGCTTGGCGTACCGGTTATCGACCACTGGTGGCAGACCGAGACCGGCTGGACGATCGCAGGCAACCCAATGGGGCTGGAGCCGTTGCCGGTGAAGGTTGGCTCGTCCTGCGTGCCGATGCCAGGGTATGATGTGAAGGTCCTCGGAGAAGACGCGCACGAAGTACCTCGGGGCCAGCTCGGGACCATTGCGATCAAGCTGCCGATGCCGCCAGGGTGCCTGCAGACGCTGTGGCAGGCAGAGGAGCGGTATCGGGACAGTTATCTCAAAAGATTCCCGGGCTACTACGATACGAGTGATGCGGGGATAATCGATGAGGACGGCTATGTGTACGTTATGGCTCGTACCGATGACGTCATAAACGTCGCGGGACACAGGCTGTCGACCGGTGCGATCGAGGAGGTGCTGTCAGCTCTTCCAGACGTGGCGGAATGTGCCGTGATTGGGGTTGCCGACGAACTTAAGGGGCAGTTGCCTATGGGGTTTCTTTGCCTCAATAGCGGAGTAGATCGACCCCAAGAGGAGATCGTCGAGGAAGCCATTGCCCAGGTACGCAGCCAAATAGGCCCCGTTGCAGCATTCAAGCTCGCCTGCGTGGTTGAGCGCCTCCCGAAGACCCGCTCGGGCAAGATTTTGCGTGGCACCATGGCGAAGATCACCGATAGCGAAAAGTTCAGAATGCCTGCCACGATCGATGATCCAACAGTCCTCGAAGAGATCCGAACCGCGGTGAGGGGTCTAGGATACGGCGGCTAGCGGAAGCAAGCCAAGTGGCGACAGTCTGAACCTCACGGAAGGTATAGACGAAACGAGCTGGAGTCTGCACTTGCCGCGCGACACTGTGTTGTTCGATATAAATGAAACCGTTCTCGATCTTGCAACCCTGATGCCGAGATTTGCTACGGCACTTGGCGATCAAGCTCTGGCGCGTACATGGTTTGTCATGTTGCTTCATACTTCTACCGTATGCGCGCTGACCGGAGTCAAAACGGGTTTTGCTGAATTAGCCAGCGTGATGTTGGACAAGATCGCTACGCTACACGATCGGACAATCTCCGATGAGGATCGAGGACAAATCCTCGGCGACTTTGCGAGCCTGAGACCACATGCTGACGTGCAGCCGACCTTACAGCGCTTGCAATCAAGCGGCTATCGTACCGTTGCTTTTTCCAATTCATCTTCGAGTTTGGTGACTAAACAGATCGCCAACTCTGGGCTGGCGGAGAATTTTGACATAGTGATCTCGGTCGAGGAGGCCGGAGGCTTCAAACCCGATAGCAAAGTCTACAAATTTGCCGCCGCACGTCTCGACCGGCCCATCCGCGATTTGCGGCTCATAGCAGCCCATGATTGGGATACTCATGGCGCGATGGTCGCAGGTATGAGCGCGGCCTACATCGACCGCTCCGGTGCGCCTTACCACCCTCTATACCGTCGCCCCAGGATTCAGTCGACCAATATGGTGAGTGTGATTGAGCAAATCATTGCGGCAGATGCTGGGCCAAACTAAGCGCGTAGCGCTAACGGCTCAGGCGTTGGTTTAGTGTTTGTTTTAGCGCTTTCACGATTCTGGGACGATTGCTTGTAAGAATCGGATGATCGACAAGGCGCAACGCCCGGCATGCGTCCGGTCTGCTGTTGACCCATGTTCAGCACGCTTGTGTAGTCGTCTTACCCTTGAGATTGTCCAACTCAGGTTGGCCGCGGGTACCCCCCTCACCACTCAATCGCAATTTTTCCGAAATGACCCCCGCTTTCCTGGAAGCGGAATGCATCGGCCAGCTCTTCGAGCGGAAAGCTGCGATCGATCACCGGGCGTATACCGGTCTGCTCCAGCGCGGTCACGTAGTCCTGCTGCTGACGGCGGTTCCCAACAATAAGTCCCTGGAGTCGGGCCTGTTTCGCCATTAGTGTCATGGTAGGCACATTCCCCTGGCGTCCCGTCAGGATGCCGATCAATGCGATGTGACCTCCGACACGCACAGCTTTGATCGACTGTTCTAGCGTGCCGGGTCCGCCCACCTCGATGACATGGTCGACACCATGCCCGCCAGTCAGCGCGAGGACTTCGCGGCCCCAGTCCGGAGTCAGCCGGTAGTTGATAACATTGTCGGCACCGAGCGCCCGAAGATGCTCTAGCTTCTGCTCCGAGGACGATGTGGCGATAACTGAGGCGCCCATAGCCTTAGCGATTTGCAGCGCAGCGATCGACACGCCGCCTGTGCCCAATACCAGAACGCTTGTGCCTGCCTTGAGCTGACCGTCGACAATGAGGGCGCGCCAGGCGGT
>NZ_JBVCWP010000237.1:0-6007 GCF_057460485.1 Boseongicola sp. | reverse complement strand
GTCTCAGTTTGTTTGCTGTCGGCGATGACGACCAGAACATATATGCGTTCACTGGCGCTTCCGTGGAGTTTATTCGTCGGTTTGAAGAAGACTACAAAGCCCAGCCGACATATCTGGTAGAGAACTACCGCTCGACAGACACCATAATCCGTGCGTCGAACCAGGTTATCGCACCGGCATCCAATCGGATGAAAGCGGGTCATGACATCGATGTAAATCGGGCCCGTAAGAATGATCGGGCAGGTGGCGAGTTAGAGCGCCTCGACAATGTAGGTCGGGGACGCGTGCAAGTCCTAAAGGATGCGGGCGATCATCAGACTCAGGCAGTTCTTGCAGTTGAAGAGCTGGAGCGACTTTCTAAACTCGTGCCGGATTGGGATTGGGCTAAGACAGCGATTATTGCGCGCGACTGGAAGTATCTTCAGCCAGTGCGAAGTTATTGCGAGGCGCGTGGCATTCCCGTTCAGACAGCAAACGCTGATCTTCCGAATTTTTGGCGCCTTCGCGAAACTCAATCGCTTGTAAAATGGCTGAGAGGTCGGGATCGCTCGGGTCTTCATGTCTCGGAACTGTCCGGATGGATGGACGACCAACCGGAAGGACCCTGGTGGTCCATCCTAAGAGAAGGCGTAGACGAATTCGTGGATGAGGTTGGTGATCGCGAGACGGATCGCAAGGACATCCTGGAGTGGCTCGCCGAGTGGGGGCGTGACATCCGCAAGCGTCAAAGTGGGCTGCTTCTGCTATCGGCTCACCGGGCCAAAGGACTAGAGTTTGACGACGTCGTGGTTCTCGATGGTGCTTGGGATAGACAATCTAAGGGGGAAGACCGCGACGCAGCCCGGCGGCTCCACTATGTGGCGATGACGCGCGCCCGTCGCAGCTTGGCTCTCGTCACAATTGGGAGCCGCCATCCAATCCTAGATGGGCTCAATGACGAGCCATTTTTGACCCGCCCGCGAGGCCATGGTGCCGTTGATGTTTCAGAGTGCGGAAAACATTATCGAACACTTGATCCTTCAGAGGTCGATTTGAGCTTCGCTGGTAGGCTTTACGATGGCAACGCCTCACTGCAGGCTCTTGAACGGCTCAACGCTGGTGATCCAGTCTTCTTAAGACAGCTGGCGAACAGCTGGCAGCTGACCGATCGAGACGGAATTTTAGTTTGTCGATTGGCCAAGAAATTTACCCCGCCGCCGAACGCCACGTTCCTTCATGGCACAGTTTACGCAATTACGACGCGCGTGCGTGACGACTCTGCCGAAGAGTATCAGCCTTCGCTTAAGAGAGATGAGTGGAGCGTTGTGCTGCCTGAGTTGGTCTTCGCGCCTTCCTCACCTCAGTAGCTGAAAGCGTAGCAGCCCCCGCTGATAACCAAAGAACTCATGCCGAAGATGCGCGCGACGGGGAACCTAGACAAACTCGATCCAACCCGGCGTGCCGAGCTCGTTGCCTCTCTAGAGGCTGTTCTAAATCTTGGCGAATAGCAGCTGACCAACTTAGCCGATCAACAAAGAACTGGAGTGTATCAGCCAAAATAGGGCTAGCGGTTTCTAAGTGCCTCGCACTTTAACAGGGGCTGTTATCATCGTCCTCATAGCAATCCTCTTTGGCTGCTCTGGGCTTGAACTCAGGCACCAGGACGTCGGGTTTTTGTTTGTGTCTCGTATGGGTCAGCCGGATGGCCAAACGCACAGGGTCCTCGGCAGCCAAGTGAAAATTCTGCCTCAGATCATTCAGTTGACGGGCATGGGCCTCGTCGAGATTGAGCATAATTGTGTGTCGCATAGCGACCTCCTTTCTTAGGTTACTGGTTGAATTCAGGACCATTGTCTCGGTCGCGCCCGCGCTGCCGGTCGCGATTGCGCGTTCGAGGTTTCCGCACTTTCGTCTCCGGTACGCGGCCAACGGACATGGCATGCGCAATATCGCGAAACAGCGTTTCGAGCGTGTCCCGCTGACTTCTGCGGACGGCGACGAACGTGCGCTGCAAAGCCCGCCGTCTCTGAATCAGCGCTTGCCGCTCAGCGCGGTCTCGAACTTGCTCCGGACCAATCTCAGCCTCGTTGATCTGCCTGATCTTTCGGTTCTTGCCGGAAATCCAACGCCAAAGACCACGCAGACCGCGCGGGGTTCACGCGGCGCGCTTTCGATCTTCGGTGATGCGGCGCGTCTCTTGGGCATCTTTCATCTGCGCGCGCCTTTCTATGTCGCTCGACAATCTGTTCTCGCTGAAACTGAAGGGTAAGGTTCGCCTGTTTTGCCTTGGCATGCGCGTCCTCAGCCCATGCCTGTAGCTTCGGAGGCAGAAGTGCGCCGATAAATGCCTTCGTTTCGTCCACAGATAGCAACTGATGAGGATCGCCGAGCCGGGATTTCAATTCCTTGACTTTTGCTCCACACGCGCGGGACAGTGAGTGTGTTTCTCCCTTCCAATTGACCGCAACGAAATTGCGTCGATCACCATGCGCAAGCCAGAGTCCTTTCTCACGTAGAGCAGCTTCGAAACTCTCGCGACTATCTGAGATATTTCAACACTCCCGCAGCAGAACTTTGGTCTGTTTTGGGTTCAGGCCCGTCCGCTTGGCTTTTTGCCAGTCTTCCAAAGTGAATTTGAGGGGATCACGCTTTCTTGGATCGCGAAGCCCTTCGGGCATCGGCCAGCCTTGCTCTAGGAAGAGCTGCTTTGAGATCGTCGTCAGTTTGCGCTTATAGAAGGAAAGGTTGATCGCCTTCATTTCTGCGCCGTCAATCTTGGACCAAACAGCGTGTGCATGGCGACGCCCTTCTTTCTCATGGAAGACAATGGCGCGCGGTTGATCGTCGAGCCCAAGCTCTTGCTCAATTCGACTGATCGCAGCCTCGAAGACTTCGACGCCGACATCCGCAAACTCGGATGGGTGCCCCCATCACCAGCCAGATCGGCTGGCGCGGCGTAACGATACGCATCGTTTTTTGGAAGCGTCGCTGGAAATCAGATTTTGATCATTTGGAGATCGCCGCCATGAACGACGCACCAATCCCCATCACAGAAACTGGCTACCGCTCGTATTTCTTGCCTGATGGGATCGTCGAAGAGCATGGCGGGCAAGAAGCTTATGTTTTCACTTGTCTCGACCATGAAGCCGACAGCGAGGCATGGAAAAAACGTGAAGAGGCATCGCGCCAGATGTCTCTCTATTGGAGCGCATCCTACCTAGCGGGGTTTCGTCCTATTTCCTCGGATACAGGGCACTCAATGGGCATGATAAGTGCGGAACAGTGATACATTATAGTAGATCAAAATGCTCCAATGATCTATATTAATAGATCACGACTTGCTTGGCGTGCTGAAGATGTGATACATTATTTTATATCAAGTGTGGTTCTTGATATGTGAAGGTAGATCAGAAGATGAGTTACGCTAGTGAAAATATCGCGGAAGCCTTGAAGGAAGCGCGCGAAAACAAAGGGTTAAGCCAAAGAGAGCTTAGCGCTCGCTCAGGCGTGCCGCAATCGCACATCTCAAAGATCGAGAGCAATGCGGTTGACCTGCGGCTCTCAAGCCTTGCATCACTTGCCCATGCGCTTGACCTTGAACTGACGATGATACCAAGAAAATCGGCACCGGCAGTCAGATCGATTGTGCGCAGTACAGGCAGTCATAAGCCTCAAAGCAATAACGATGCATTGCGCGAGCTTGCGCGCGCGCAACGTGCTCTTGATGCACTGCCCAAGGCTTTGCATGAGAGCCCTGCGATGCAAACACTGCAAAGACAATTTCAAGAAATGAACAATTTCCGCAACAGCTTGCAGGAGACTGACGCGATCAGGAATATGCGCAGCGCACTTGAGGCAGTCGAGAATTCTGGAGGCCTCAAGAGCCTCGAAAAAATCGCCAAAGACGCTCAGCGTCTCCGCAAAATGTTGGCACACAGCGTACCATCACACATGAGTGATCAACCAACCAATAGACCGGCCTACAGCCTGGATGAGGATGACAGTGATGGCTGATGTATCTGTTTTAAATGTAGAGCTTTATGGTGAGACCATCGGAACGCTGACACGCGTTGCGGGGGATCGCAGCCTGTTCGCGTTCAACGAAGCGTACATTGAGAACCCTGACCGCCCAACACTCGGCCTGTTTTTCAAAGATGAGTTCGGTGAGTTGCGCACCGAATTTAAGCCCGTCCAGAAGCAGGTCATGCCGTTTTTTTCCAACCTCTTGCCGGAGGGTCACTTGCGCAAGTACCTCGCGGAACAAGCAGGGGTGAATGCCGAGCGCGAATTCTTTTTGCTTTGGGCGTTAGGGCGCGACCTTCCTGGCGCCATTACAATCAAACCAGCGGATGGGGAAATCTGGCCGCCAGAGGCCGCACATGTCGAAGGCGAAGGCTCGCGCAAGTACAAAGGCAACATGCTTCGCTTCTCTCTCGCTGGTGTTCAGCTGAAATTCTCAGCCGTCGAAAGCGCCAGCGGTGGGCTGACTATTCCGGCCTCTGGCATCGGCGGTGACTGGATCGTCAAGCTGCCTTCTCGGGAATACATGGGTGTCCCTGAAAACGAATTCTCAATGATGCGGCTGGCCAGCATGCTCGGCATGGACGTGCCTCGCATTGATCTGGTCGATATCGACAGTATCTCAAACCTGCCTGACGGTACTGATCGCTTTGGAACTAAGGCCTTCGTTATCGAACGCTTTGACCGGCACCCTAGCGGAGAGCGCGTGCATATTGAGGACTTCGCGCAAGTCTTTGGTGTCTACGGCGAGGATAAATATAAGAAAGCGAGCATGCGAAACATTGTTGCCGTCATCGCAGCAGAAGGGTCAGATGAAGACATCCGTGAATTCATACGTCGTCTGACTTTCAGCACGCTGATTGGAAACGGGGATATGCATCTCAAGAACTGGTCGCTGATCTACCCAGATCGACGCAACGCTGCCCTATCGCCAGCCTATGATTTTGTATCAACAGTCCCTTACATTAAGGGCGATAGCTTCGCATTGAACTATAGTCGCGTTCGGGATTTTGCAGCCTTTGATGAAGATGAAATTTCCCATCTTGCTGCTAAAGCAGCGTTACCCACAAAAATGGTTCTTGATGTCGCGCGCGAAACCGCGAGCGATTTTGTATCGCTCTGGACGCGTGAAAAAGATGCCTTGCCGATGCCGGCCGACGTGAAGGCCGCGATTGATGAACTACTGCCAACACTCCCGTTGACGCAATAGAGGCTTCGTTCTAGGCGATTACGCAAAGCGCAGCCTGTTATCAGAAAGCCATGCGCCTATGGCGGCAATGCGTTAAATGACCTCATGTTCTTCGAACAGTCCCGCCGCTAGTTCCGGGAGAGTCTTGTCTGGCGTTGCCTCGATCTTACCTTTCAGAAACTTCGAGACCGCATCCAGCTTGCTGATACGCGGCCATCCCTGCGGTGCTGCCGCCACCGATCCGGTGTGCCTCGTGGCAGGAAAACCCGTCTTCAACTAAGGAAAAAACTCGCTCATGGATGTCCAATGACAGTGATTTACCCATGAGCCACCTCCAAATATGTGAATCGCAAAGCAAGCCGCGTGGGAATCTGGAGGGTTCTGTGAGGTCCGCGTGCGCAATGCCGATGCTGCCGCACGGGTGTCCGGCACCCTTGAGAAGCCGCCATTCGCCCCAAAAGGCCCCGTCTTGGAAGCTATATCCCGTCAAGCCAACGCACATTCAGGTAGCGTGTTCAGCGGGAGAAGTCAGTAAGATGGTTTCTCAAGCCAGATTGAATGCCTATTAGTAGGTAGGCAATTAGATTTATATAATATTGTGCCTGAAGGGAGAACGAATATGGAACTGAACGCCGATTTTAAAGCGCGTGTTGTTATTCATTCGGATCAGGTCGAGTGGACTGCGTCCCCCATGCCGGGTGTGGACCGACGCATGCTGGATCGTATCGGCGATGAAGTCGCGCGCGCGACCTCCATCGTGCGGTACGCTGCGACAAGCCAGTTTTCAGCCCATACCCATACCGGCGGCGAAGAATTTAT
>NZ_JBVCWP010000236.1:0-6056 GCF_057460485.1 Boseongicola sp. | reverse complement strand
CACCGGCAGAACGCGATCCATGACTTCAACCACAGTTGTGTCCGCCCCAAGCGTGTTGTAAAAACTCGCGAATTCAATTCCGATGGCACCCGACCCGATGACCAGAAGCTTTTTGGGCATCCGTGGTGGCTGCAAAGCATGCTTGTACGTCCAGACAAGATCACCGTCCGCCTCAAGTCCAGGCAATTCGCGCGCACGCGCGCCGGTCGCAAGGATGATGCTTTTCGACTGCAACTCTTCGACGCCTTTGTCCGTCTTGACCGAAACCTTGCCTTTGGAAGGCAGGGTTGCCGCACCCATAAAGACCTCGACCTTGTTTTTCTTCATCAGATGCACGACGCCACCGTTCAACTGCTTGGCCACACCGCGTGAGCGCTTCACCACAGCATCCAGATCGTACTCAATCCCTTCGACCTTCAGGCCGAATTCTTTGGCACGATGCATCAGGTGAAAAACTTCGGACGACCGAAGCATCGCTTTGGTTGGGATGCAGCCCCAGTTCAGGCAAATCCCGCCCATGTGCTCGCGTTCAACGATCGCCACCTTCAGGCCCAGTTGGCTGGCACGGATCGCGGCGACATATCCACCGGGACCTGCCCCGATCACCACCACGTCAAAAGTTTTAGCAGCCATTGGTTTCCTCCTGCGGCGATATTGTTCTACGTTAAACTATTTGCCACATTCGGAATGCCTTGTCACCCTAACGACGATGCTTCGGGGGAAGCCCCGCTACCCGTTGGGCGCAATGCTCTAGGCAACCAAAATAGTGTTCAGGCCGCCTCTGCCGCTTTCATTGCCTCAACCGTCGCCCCATAGCCGCCCTGCTCAAGGAAGACCGCTTCGGCTTCCGGCGTAAGACGCGACAAAGCCGCGTTCCGGTTGGGGAAACGGCCGAACTTGCGGACAACTTCGCGGTGTGCTTTGGCATGAAGAAGGTTTATGCCGCCGGTCTCTGGCATCCGCGTCATGATAAGACGCACGGCGCGGTCCTGATCGCTCAGGCACTCGGCATGAACCAGAGGCATATAAAAGAACTGCCGCGCGGGTTCGTCAATCTTCAGGTCCCATCCGCGCGAAATAGACGCTTTTGCTGCTGCTCTCGCCAGACCGTCTGAAGCGAATGCCTTTGGCGTGTCGCGAAACATGTTCCGCGAAAATTGATCCAGAAGGATAATATACGCCAAAGTCCCGGTCGCATGTGTAAGCCACAAGGACAATGCGCCCTCGCAAGCACGATTGTACACACATTCGAAACGGTCTCGCATTTCTTGATCAAGCTCGGACCCACCAGCATACCAGCCTTCCGGGCCTTGTTCGTCCAGCCAAAAGGCCAGAATGTCCTCAGGGTTCGTCATAATGCCACACTTCACTCCACCAAGTTTCACTTCCCCGTAATCGAATCGTTAACGAAAGATCATGATCGATCAAGGGGGTCGTCCTCATTTGGTTCTTCTTCGTCGTCATTTTCGACATTTTCAGCATAGTAATCCTGTGCCGCTTCAGCCGCTACCATGGTTCCTGTCGGCATCATCGGCGCGTAGCTTACCGCATCATAGCCTTCGGCTTCCTCGCTGTAGACCGACGCGCGTTGTGTCATCCGCCAGGCCACAAACGCCGCCATCGCAAACATGAAAAAGCTGAGGTAGACCCAGAACCCGCCAGGTCCAAACCTGGTCAGCATCCAACCCGTGATCATTGGGCCCATGATAGCGCCCAGGCCATTAATGAAAATCAGACCACCGGCTGCGGCGGCCATATCCTCCACCTGAAGATAGTCGTTCGTATAGGCGATCAGCAGGGCATAAAGCGGGTTGGACATCCCACCCATAATGAAGGCTGCAAACAGCACGACTTCAAAACTGCTTCCAAAGACCAGCCCCAATATGCCCGCCGCCCCGCCGCCCAGTGCGGCCGCGAGAATCATCACGCGCCGATCCATCCGATCCGATAGCCAGCCAAACGGGTACTGAAACACCATGCCGCCGATAAAGATTGCCGAGACGAAAATCGAGATCTCGGCAACACTAAACCCTGCTCGCGTGCCGTAAACTGACGCCATGCCAAATTGGGCTGCAAAAATCGCGCCCAGCAAAAACATGCCAACGCAGCCAAGCGGTGAGAACTCATAGATCTGCCTCAGCGTCATCGGTTTTGTTGTTTCAAAAGTTGGTGATTTGGCAGCAGACAAAAGGATCGGCGCGAACGATAAAGAAACAAGAACCGACGGGATCACGAACAGGATAAACCCGGCCGGGTCCGCCACGTTCAACAGCGCCTGACTGGCCACAATCCCAAGCATCTGCGCCATGACATATAGTGACAAAGACTGACCGCGCGTCTCGTTGGTCGCCGAATTGTTCAGCCAGCTTTCCGCTGTCACATACACGCCCGAAAACGAGAACCCAAAGACCACGCGCAATGCGATCCAGGCCCAGGGGTCTGTGATTGTCGGGTAAAGGATCAAAACGGCAGAAATAAACGAGGCCAAAGCGGCAAAAACGCGGACGTGCCCAACGCGACGGATCATCTCGGGCGCCATCCGTGATCCGATCAGGAAGCCCGCAAAGTACGCAGAGGTTATGACTGACAGCTCTATCGTCGAGAAATTCTCAATCGACCCTCGAATACCAATAAGCGAGCCCTGAAGACCGTTTCCGACCATCAAAAGAAGAATTCCGAGAAGAAGTGCCCATGTACTGCCGAGAACCTTGAGCATGGTTAGTCTCCGTTGCCCTTTCAACCGCCTTAGCGCCCGCGTTGATAGCGGACACGCTTGCCTACGACTTGACCCCGGTCGCTTTCAGCCCTTTGGCAGCAAAAGTGACGCATCACCATAGGAAAAGAACCGGAATTCACGCAAAATCGCATGAGTATAAATCTCGCGAATACGTTCAGACCCCATGAACGCCGAAACAAGCATCATCAGTGTTGATTTTGGCAGATGAAAATTGGTCATCAAAGCATCCGTAATCTTGAAACGGAATCCGGGCGTGATGAAAATATCCGTCGCCCCCTCCCACGCCGAGATTGTCCCGTCCGGCGCCGCGGCGGTCTCGATCAGTCGCAGCGCCGTTGTGCCGACCGGAATAATCCGCCCACCGCCAGCGCGTGTTGCGTTCATAGCTTCGGCAGCTTGCGCGGTCACCGTGCCTCGCTCGGCATGCATCTTGTGGTCACTGATGTCGTCGACTTTCACCGGCAAGAACGTGCCCGCCCCCACATGCAGCGTGATGTAAGTGATCTCGACCCCGTGCGCCGTCAACGCCGCCATTAAGGCGTCATCAAAATGCAGCGAGGCGGTCGGGGCAGCAACCGCCCCTGTCGCGCGCGCCCAGATCGTCTGGTAGTCCTCTTTGTCCTGCGCATCGGACTTGCGCAGCGCCTCGATATAAGGCGGCAAAGGCATCGCACCCGCCGCATTCAAAGCGGCATCAAAATCATCGCCGGTAAGGTTGAAACGCAGCGCCGCTGTCCCCTCGGCACGCCCCATCACTTCCGCTGTCAAAATGTCGGAAAACCGGATCACCTCGCCATCGCGGACTTTCCGCAAAGGCTTCAGCAGGGCCATCCAGTTCCCATCAGCAAGAGGATCCAGAAGCGTCGCCTCAATCCGTGCTTGCGTCACGCCCGCCTCGCCGTCACGCACCCGCATGCCCGAAAGCCGCGCCGGGATCACTTTTGTGTCGTTCACGATTAACCGGTCGCCAGGCCGTAGAAACGACGGCAAATCAAGTGCCTGCGCCTCGTCGATCGCCACCGGGCCCGCCACCAAGAGACGTGACGACGACCGCGGGCGCGCCGGGCGCGTTGCAATCAACCCCTCGGGAAGATCAAAATCAAAATCAGAAAGTTTCATGGTACTCAATTCGTTGGCGGCGGGCGGCGGAAAATTTCGCGAAACAGACCCGGCGTCAGGATCGACAATGGATTAACCCCGACGGTTGGCGCATTTGCAGGACCGCTCACGCGGTAATTGAAGCCAAACAGACCTTCACCGCGACGACTAACGACCGATCCGACCGCATTCAGAAAATACAGCGGCGACACCACGCCCTGCAAATCAATCTCCTTGGCATCGAGGTCATAAAGTCCTGCTGCCGAGATGCCAAGCGACACGCCAATCGCCGCCGCCTCTTCCAAAACAAGCGCGTCCGGTGTCAACCTGAAACGGCCGTCCACAGTGGCAAAGCGAATACCCTGCCCCGAAAGCTGATCTATCAAGCCCACAAGGCTGATGGTGTCCAACAAAGCAGCCATCACCGGTGCATTCTGAATACGGATGTCTTCGATCAGAAACTCGCCACGCAGTGTGCCGGGCGCAGCCGTTGTGTCCGGTGTCAGCACAAGATCAAGCGTGCCGCCCATGGCGTTTTTCGTCAGCCCGGTCGACCGCACGACGCCGCCCGCATCACTGGCCTGAAGCCGGATTGCCGTCCCCCCATTGGCAGGCGCCAGCGTGCCTCGCACCGTGGTCTGGCCATTGAGCCGGGCTTCGAACGTGCCCGAAAGCCCGGCTTGCCCTGCATCAACCTCACCGGTCAAAGGCGCGAACGTGATGCTGTCGGACAAAACGAAGCTGTCAAGGGATACGGTAATCGGCGTACGGTCCCCGCCGCTTTCTGACACGGCAGCGCGCGGGAACTTGCGGAAATCAAGCGTCCCGCCCTCAATTGAAATCGCAGGCGACAGCCCCGCGCCTCGTGGCGTTATCCGCGCGCGCGCATCAAGCCATCCCCCAACCCGCACTTGATCAAAAACCGCAGCCTCAAGCCCACCGTCCGCCGTCAAAGACAATCGCCCGTCCAACGCCAGACCGGGCGCCGAAATCTCTAGGCTTTGCACATCGGGAACGTCGCCAAGCCGCGCGACCAACTCCAACCCTGCCGGACTGCCCGGCTCCTTCGACCAGTTTAGCGCCGCGATTCGCATCCCTAAACCTTTAAGGTCAGATGCCACCGATAACAGCGGTGCCACATCTGGTTTTACCTCAAGCACATAGTCCGCACGGGTAGAGCCGCTGATCAGATCGCCGGGCAGTGGCAAACCAAACGCCTGAATGGCATCCGGTCCAAGCGTGACGCGCCCGGTAATACGGCTTCCTTCGGCACGCGCACCATCGCCCAGCGGCTGACGCCAATCTGCGGTCAGCGAAACGCCGTCAAGGTCAGCCGGACCGGCAATCCGCACTTCCTCAACAGAAGCCGAAAGCGCCATCCCGCGCGACGTCAGCACGCGCCCTGGCACGATAACTTCCGAACGGACGTCACTGAGCTGCCCCGTTACCTGATAGGTGACGTCCTCGGCGTCAATTCCATCCTTCAAAGGAAGCGTGACCCGCGCCGTCACTTCACCAATACCTTGCGCCAGATCAATCCCGCGCTCGGCCCTTTCCATAAGGCGCAAAGGTCGATTATTCGTTACCGAAAGCAGCGCCGGAATAGTTCCGCGCGCGCGTATCTCAAACTCGCCCATTGCAGGTCTTTGTTCGGTGTCCGGCACCCGAAACGTCGAGCCCGCGATATCAACGAAATCGCCAGTCCCAGCCATCACTCCGCCACCGGTCATCAGCAAATTAAAAACATCATCGTGGATGACGCCCCGGCCCGTCGCCCCCATGATCCGGGGCATATCGCGCAGAAACTGCACCTCACCTTGTCTAAAATCGAAGGTCAGCCCCATATCAAGCTTCTCGCCGGGGGACTTTCGCAGGGCGACATTGACGTCCTCAAGTAGCCCCGCTTTGACGTTGGAATTCAGCCATCCGCGCGTCACCGGAGCCTCGATTAGCGGCCAAAACTCCATTACTGTTGTGGTCGCGATACGCTGCGTGGCGGCATCCAGCGAAAGCGACCACCCGTCAGCCCCCGCCGAGACGACCCCACGCCCACGGATCGGTGCATCGTCGTTAGAAAGCGCAATCTGCGCCAATTCGGTGATAATTTCGGCATCGCCTTCCAAATCGTCGACGACATTTTGGATTATGCCGCCGAACCAGCCAAGCTAGGCAAAAATATCGGCGACGACCTCCGTGAAGGCAAGATGACATTACCGCTGAT
>NZ_JBVCWP010000235.1:0-6069 GCF_057460485.1 Boseongicola sp. | reverse complement strand
CCACCCCTTGCATTCGCCAGTGCAGCGTTCCAAGAGGAGAACCAAGTGCATCGTCCGCCTGGTTTGCGTCTTTTTTTCGAACGTATCTTGCTCAACGATATTTTCAGCATCGGCTTCCTAAGGGCTACAGAAGTCATCATTTTTGCGTTGGTCTACATCACCCTATATCGCTTGGGTCTCGACGCTATTCTCGGTGCCGTTATGGCTTTGATTTTGACCGCGGCGGGGCTTGTTGGCCTAACCGTTCTTCTTAAGCATAGCCTTGTTGGCAAAGAATGGGGGAGCAATCACGCGACAGAATTTTGGTCAACTCGTCATTTTACGTATTTCTTTGTCCAAGACTGTTTCTTTATCTGGTGCCGAAGAAGTTTGGGCGTTCTGAGGGGAACCATTCTTGCAAACGGGATTCTACGGGGACTAGGGTGTGAAATTGGCCCCCGCACTATCGTGATGGACCCGATGCAATGCTCAGATTGGAACGCAGTGCGCGTCGGCGGCGACTGCATTGTGGACGGCATTCTTCAGTTACACACCTTTGAAAATATGTTGCTGCAGGTTAAGGAAACTCGAATAGGAAATGGCACAACAATCGGCTTTGGCGCCACAGTTATGAAAGGCGCGATTTTGGATCGCGATGTCACGCTGAGGCCTTTGTCAATGGTGCTGAAGGAAATGCATATTTCCACGGCAATTCATGAAGGCAGTCCGGCCGAGGAGCTCCGGTCATGAGATGACTGACAAAGTGCGAACAGAAATGAATGCTCTGGAAAACGAGGGCATCAACAAATTTTTCAAAGCCTCAGTCGAGGATCTTACGCCGACTGGCTTGCATCGCGAGACTTCGATTCTCTTCATGCCCAGCCAGCATGGGGGTCCCGCAGCAGAGTCTTTTGGCTCGGTACTTTCCGTTGCCGAGTTGTCGAGGGCAAAACGCTTCAAGGTGATCGGCCACAAAATGCGCTTCCTGCAGCGGCGCGCTTTTCGCCGATTCTGCGGCGCAATTGCACTAGGCGTCGCCCGCCCGCTTTCTCAAGTCGATTTCGCAGAAACGAAAAAAGGACGGCCATACCTGTTTGAGTTGCCCCGCACTTGGTTCAGCTTTTCCTCGTGCCGTCACGGATATCTTGCGGCTTGGTCAACAAGCAGCGCAATCGGCGTTGACATCGAAGATTCTGAACAGTCTGTCTCAGCGGTTGAAATGGCAAGCTACCATTTCGCGGGGAACGAGTTGGATACGATACGTACGGCGGCAGTCCACGAACGCAGGAAACTTTTTCTGCGACTATGGTCACTTAAAGAGGCGGGCCTGAAATCTATTGGAGAAGGGGTGCCTTATGGTCTAAATGCATTCCAGTTCGATACGACGCCTAATATACGGGTCTCCTTTGCCCCCGCACGGTACGGCGGCCCGGATAACTTCAATGCGAAATTGATCGAGATAACCGGTTGCTGTGCAGCGTTGGTGATCCGCGCAATCAGTGGTCAAGTCGACGAAAATAATTAACACCTAATGCCAGCGGCATTTACGGCTGACCGATATGAGCTGATTTTTTGGTTCAGATTGGCCGTATGGTCTGGGGACCGCGCATATATTCCCATACGTTCGCCATCTTGCGTGGGCTCAGCTTGATAAGCTGGAATTTTTTTGAGAGAGAATTTCGAGCGCACGAGTGATCAGCGGGTCGACGCCAGCGTCAAGATCGGCTCTCGTGTTGAGCAGTTCTATGTCCGCAGGTACTCCCTTGCCTTCATAGCAAACCATATCGGCTGACAAATATTCCTGATACGAAAGGCAGTAATCCCATCCGTTGGGTAATGTCTTTTCCAATTGGTACGAGAAGATGCCGTTCGTATGTTCGCCGAGAATTGTGACATGCGGCAGTTCTCTAAGGGCCAGGGCGAAACACTCGGCGCCGCTGAAGACGGCATCGCATGTCAGAAGAACAATAGGACGGGTGAACTGCACATTGCCTTGCGGTGTGAGGTGCCAGGTCTTCAGTGGCGTGAACTCGTCCGCTCCCGGTCCAATTTTTGATCTTCTGTGAAATGCAACGCGCCTGCGATCGGTGAACCGATTGCTGATCATGAGTGCGGTACTGTCTTCACCACCCGGATTGTCGCGGATATCAATTATGAATCCCTTCAGGTCAGGCATATCACGAGAGAGTGTATCGAGCGCCTTTGACACTTTTCGATTACTGACACCCTCCAACTCGAAGATGCGCATATAGCCATAGTTGCGTGACCGGCAGTAACGGATAGTCCATGCCTTCGTTTTCCTGAGGGGCCCAAATCCATTGGCCGTAAGCGTACGCCGCGCAACTTTGAAAAGCCGCTTGATCTGTTTTTTTGTGAACTCGCGATAGAACCGCGGTGCTTTCTCGGCCGTAAAGCGCGTCTTCACCTCAGATTGACCCAATCTCGCCGTGATCTCGACATGACCATCGTCGAGGGGATCGAGCATTTCGCAGAATATCTCGAATAGCTCTTCATCGCTCGTGGCCGAGAAGATTTTAGGTCTGTATATTTCGTATTGTTTGCGCCAGTCGACCTTCCGCAACTCAAAGAATGGGTACCTTCTATGGAACGTTTTCCACAGCACCTCAAAGTTCTTCTTTGGATTCCGATTGGTCAAGTTGCGGCCCATATTAAACCAGTAGATTTGGCCAGACTGTCACCACTTGCCAGCCCCTCAGTTTATGGATGAAGCCGATTGGCAGTGCATTGGCGGCTATTAGTATAGCAATGAGGGCTGGTTCCCCTCTCCGCAATGTTGCGGATTACTTCAGCTACGGGAGGCTACCCATTTTACAGAGCCAACAGGTTCCAAGCTAAGGAAGAATAGCGACCATGCCGCCCTCCGATCCCCTTCACCCCGTCAAACCTGATGACCGACTGCAATCGGCCGATGCGGTACGCGGGTTCGCTCTTTTCGGTGTGCTGCTCGTTAACATGTTCAACTTCGGAGCATATTCGTCGGAATGGACGGATACCTTGGATCAGGCTTTCAATGCGGCGATGCACGCCGTATTCGAGACGAAATCCTGGCGCCTGTTTGCCATGTTATTTGGATTCGGATTCGCGCTGCAGTTGGCCAAATTGCACAGCGTAGGTGACGGAAATCTGTGGTTCTATTTCAGGCGCGTAACGATCCTTTTCGGTATCGGGATGGGACACGCTCTGTTTTTTGACGGCGACATTCTAATGGAATATGCCCTGTTAGGGTTCATTCTGCCTGCATTTCGCCGACTGCGAGCGGGTACTCTACTCGCACTGACCTTGTTGCTTATGTTCGCGTTTCCGGTTGGCAATGTTATTGATTCTCTCCGCGGAGCCAGTGCACCTATAGATGCGGACGCCTCGCTGTCTCTCGCAGAACTAAGAGACGATCACCCTTACCTGGGTACGGTCGGAGACGTCTTCAAGACGAATGCAGAAGTCATACCCCCCCGATTGTGGAACGGTCTCAATGAGCCGGAATCAAGTCTCGCGATCTTCGCGATGATTTTGCTGGGCTTCCAAATTGGCCGAAGCCGTCTTGTTCATGATGCAGCAAAGCATACCAAGCAATGGTGCCGCATGTTGCGATGGGGCATGACAACCGGCCTCGCTTTTGCAGCGTTAGAATGGTATTTGAGTCGTTACCACGGCTACGCTGCATTCGAAGGTAACACGGCCTCGATAGAGATCCGATTTCTTGGCGATGTACTATTTTTATTCGGGTCGACCGCCCTGGCGTTGGCGTACGCCGCCGGCATTGTGCTCTTGGCGCAGCACAGCGAGTGGAGTGCTATACTCTCCCCACTGCAATCTTTAGGAAGGATGGCGCTGACGGTTTACCTCTCCGGTACTCTTATGTTCACCCTGCTCTTTTACGGATACGGATTTGGCCAGCTGTATTTGCTTGGTCCGGTAGCAACGACCGCTTGCGCAGCTCTGTTTTTTGCGGTTCAGATAATTTTCTGTAGCTGGTGGCTTCGGTTTTTTCGATTTGGGCCGGTGGAGTGGATCTGGCGATGTCTGACTTATCTACAGACGCAACCGCTTCGCATCCCGGCATAAAGCCGATTGCCAGCAAGCGCTGATGTGTCCTTTCCGAAAATTCCATCAGGGCTAGCCGCTTTTGACCCAAAGCGGACATACGCTCTTCGTCTGACTTCAAGAAAAGCTAGCGTTTCTTGAAGGTTCCGGCCCTAGTTCAGCTTCAACACACCAAAAAGCCGGACGCTGGCTCCCGGCTGGAGCACTTCGTCCTTCTTGAACGAAGTCGAGAATCGTACATCGTCGTCGAGTAGGTTGGAGCCCCAAACACCGAGTGTCATTTCACTGAAGAAGCGGTTTGTGTCGCGCTGCCGTGTGTAGCTGAGTTCTGCATTCAGCAGTGTGTATCCTGACGTCCCGCAGGATACGGCCATCTATTTCCAAGCGACGACAACGGGAGGTAATTGGAATCGGCCGAAAGGGCATTGCTGCAATGACTGAAGGCAATCAAAAGCCAAAATCCGCGCCGAGGATGTCCGCTTATGGGTGTAAAGCGGTCGTCCCTCCGTCGCGTTCTGATTTCCGCTAGTGACCCAAAGCGGACATTCAGTAACGTTCACCAGATGTGACGCGGATGCCGTCCTTGCCACCGGCACCTTGGTCTCGCCTTCCTTGTTTAGGTTCAGGGCCCTACTTGGGTGACAAGTCCTTCGAGGCGATCCGCTTGGCGACAGTATCGTGCCAGGCACCGGGCTTCACGAGCTGTTGAGGCTGCGGTTCGATACCCGTGTCCCAGACGCTGATGTAAACGGTGTTTGGCCTAGCCTCGAGAAATACTGATCGGCGCGTTCGACGATTCACCGGTGACACGCCGTCAAAAGCTTATTTTCCCAAATATGCGAACATTTGCGCCCGGCTCCAGCACGCCCTCCCGGCGCTTGAACGAGGCCGAATTCAGCACCTTGTCGTCCAGCAAGTTCTCGCCTTTCAAGCCGATGTTCATGGCGGGCGTCAGGCCGGCCGGGCCCGCCGTCTTTACCGCGTAGCTCAGCTCCGCGTTGAGCAGCGTGTAGCTCGGCGTAGTCAGCTCGCCCGGCGCCACCTGGTCCTGATCGAAGGCATGCAGCACGGCGGTGCGCGCGAACCACTTGCCGTCCCGGTAGTAGATGCCACCGCCGAGGCGGTGGGGCGGAATGCGCGGCACGTTTTCGCCGTTGTCGAAGCGCGCGCGGACGAAATCGTACTGGCCGTCTATGCCCCAGATGCCGTTCCAGACCCGCCCGACGTCGTACTCGCCGAGTAGCTCGACGCCGTAGAATGTGGCGTTTCGCTGCTGGAACAGCACTTGGTCGAACGTCTCCTCTTCGTCGAGAGCCGCCGCACAGGAATCCAAGGTGCCACCGCAAACGAGCCCGGTGAGCTCGCGAAAGATGAAGCCGTCATAGTTCGTATAGTAGCCGTTCGCGTCGTAGCGGAACCTTCCTGTCGCGCGCTTCACCGCCAATTCCAGCGTCTGGGCCTTCTCTTCGTCGAGAAAGGGGTTGCCGATCTCGAACGTGCCGGTCGCTTCGTGAATCCCCTTCGAGAAGAGCTCAGGACCTGCTGGCGCTCGCTCGACGGCCTGACCATTGAGGCGCAGCACCGTGTTGTTGCCAAGATCGTAGAGTGCGCCGAGGCCGCCGCTCAAGGGCACGAAGGACCGCGTGCCGCTGAACACGACGGGCGCTTCCGGATCGGCGATGCTGGAGAAGCCGGTTCCGTCCACCGACGCTTCCTCGACCCGCAAGGCAAGCTGAAGCCGGAGCCGCGCATTGGCCTCAAGCTCTTCGAACCAAAAACCGGCAATGCTCTCCGTATTGTAAGGCTCCAGAAGCGAGTCAGCTTCAAAGGCGATGCCTTTCGTGTTGGCGTGATCCCATTGGACGCCGATGGCGCCACTCAAGGGGCCGAAGCGGCTGGCGACGGGGCGGTGCTGGATCTCCAGCCGCGCTTCCTGCTCCCTGTTGGTGAAGGTTTGGCCGACGGAGAAGCCGGCGACCTCCTCTTCCTCATGCTCTTCCTCTTCGTGCCCCTCACCCTCTTCCTCAT
>NZ_JBVCWP010000234.1:0-6088 GCF_057460485.1 Boseongicola sp. | reverse complement strand
GGTGCGCTGGCGTCGTGCCGATCTGGCGCGTCGGATTGAAAAGGTCTTCAGTATTGATGTACACGAGCGCACCGTTGGCAAGTATTTGGACAGGCTGGGCTTTCGGCGGCTCTCAGTCCGCCCGGAACACCCCAATACCGACCCGGCGGCGCAGGAAGCGTTTAAAAAAACTTCCAAAGTTTGGTAACAGATATTTTGCCCACACAAGCAAAAGACAAACCGCTGGAAGTCTGGTTTCAAGATGAAGCCAGGGTCGGACAGCAGGGCACGCTGACCCGCATCTGGTCTCGGCGTGGCACACGTCCGCGTGCGCCGCGCGACACCCGCTACAAATGGAGCTACATCTTCGGTACAGGCTGCCCCGCGCGAGGAACAGCCGCTGGCTTGGTCCTGCCTTATGTCGGAACCGAGGCGATGAACCTGCACCTCGTCGAAATAGCCAAAACCGCCGCGCAGGGAGCCCACGCCCTGCTGATCATCGACGGTGCAGGCTGGCATGTGGCAAAAGCGCTGAAAGTGCCGGACAATATTACCCTGTTAAAACTGCCGCCCTATGCCCCAGAACTCAACCCTATGGAAAATGTCTGGCAATACCTGCGCGCCAACAAACTCGCGATAACCGTCTTCAACAGCTACGAAGACATCCTCGATAAATGTGCAGACGCATGGAACTTCTTTGCAACTGAGCCAGAACGGATTACCTCCATTACCCAAAGAGAGTGGATAAAGGTCAGCTGAATGGGCCGTTGGTATTGGTCGAGCCCAAAACGGTTCCTAGACACGAAACTGAAAGCATTTTATGATGAAGAATAATCCTTTATATATAACAATATCTTGCCTTTGAGCTATGTCATGCAAGCAAGGTAGACCATGAGTTTCATTAGTCCAAAAGATGCCTCAGGGCTTGATCCTTTCGAGGCCATTGCAGCAAGCGGGAGCGAGGCTGTGCTCGCCATCATCACAGGTGTTGAGGGGCCTTCATATCGTGCGGTCGGAGCAGCAATGGCCATTTTTACGGGTGGTCTAAGCGTGGGCGCTTTGTCGTCCGGTTGCATCGAGGCAGACATTGAGTTGCACGCTGCCCAAGTATTGGAATTGGGCAAACCCAAGTCTCTGCGATATGGACGCGGGTCACCGTTTATCGATATTCAGTTGCCGTGTGGTGGGGGGCTAGATATCCTTTTGATACCGCGACCTGACTTGGCGGTTTTGCTCGAGCTGTCGAGGCGACGCGCAGCCAGACAGTTGTGTGCGATGGAGGTTGATACGTCGTCCGGCAGTCTCACGTTGATAGATGACGGTCTCACCGGGCAACTTGGTTCGATTTTCGTTATGCAATTCGTCCCCAATGTACAGTTTCTGGTATTTGGGAAGGGACCGGAGGCGTGCACATTTTCCGCCCTTATCCAATCCGTCGGATATCCAAATCTTCTCCTCTCACCTGAGGAAGAAACGCTGGAAACTGCTTCTGCATCGGGCTGCGATGTCCGGCGCCTGCGACAAACTGAATTCCCAACAGATTTAACGGTCGACCAATGGACAGCTATCGTTCTTTTCTTTCATGACCACGACTGGGAGCCACCAATCTTGCAGGGAGCACTTAGCGGTCCGGCCTTTTATATCGGCGCGCAGGGAAGTCAGCGAGCGCGCGATTCACGGTTGCTCGAGCTTGAGGCTATGGGGGTGCCACCCGACGATCTCGCGCGGCTGCATGGTCCGATTGGCCTAATCCGCTCCGCGCGTGATCCCGCCACGTTGTCTGTGTCGGTACTTGCAGAAGTTTTGGACATCGCAATGGCAAAGACTTCCGCCAGAGCAGTCAGCCACACAGGCATTTGAGGCCGACGGTACGGTTTAGGATCTTCGAAGCTCTTTTAAGCGATCGATGCGTCGAAATCAGCGCCAATTGCTCGTCCGAAAAGAGACCTAACCGAGCCGCCGGATCGCGGTCGCGATCTTGTTTGGCACCTCAAGGGGTGTGAAGTGGCGCACGCCGCCAAGAATTTCCATCTTTGCACTTGGAATAACTAAGGCCATGGCCTCTGCCATTGCGATAGGGGTGGCATAGTCCTCTTGTCCGACGATTATCTCGACGGAAAAGTCGAAACTGGGCAACGCGCGTCGGATATCTCAGCACCGAAGCATCCGGCAGGTTTCGAGATAGGCGGGCACATTGTTGGCAACAAACACCTTAACTGCGTCCGAAACAGCTTCGGGATTGTCCTTGGAGAAATCGTCTGAAAACCAACGCGTTTTCTGAAAGTCTGTCAGTGCCGCCATTCCATCTGCAACAGCTTTTGACCGCGTGTCTCCCAGTTTTTCGCGGCGTCGTCCCCGTACCACGCTGGGTTCTGTCGCAAAGTTCGCCAACTGTTTTCCCATCTACAGAACTCCTGTCACAATCCGCGCAAAAAAAAGCGACAGGCTGGAGATCCCAAAATGACGGTCGATTTCAAAGGCAACCACTACCCAAAAGCGTGATCCTTTACGCTGTGTTTTTCTACCTGCGCTACAGCGTTTCCAATCGGGACCTGGAAGAAATCATGGCGGAGCGGAGCGTTGAGATCGAACATGCCACGCAGACCCGCTGGGTGGTGAATTTTTCAACGCTGATCGCAGCAAAAGCTCAGTCCAGAAAGAAGCCGACAGCCGCGTCCTTGACGATGCCCATACAACATCACCGCCAGGCGGATAATCTCGTAGCTCGTTTTGAAATAGAGAAATGGATCAGGTTTGGTCGTTTCCAGAGGCTACAAATCCGCCTTGCCCGCCTCAAGCCGGTTTGCTCTGACAGGGCCCTCCGTCTGCAACCATTTCAACTAGGAGCGCGCTCTACACACGCGACAATTTCAAGGCGAACCGAGCCGCTGCTCTCTCCCAGTGGCGCCAAATTTGTTCAGCATAAGTTCCGGCATTCGGCGGCGAACTGAGACCAGTTCTCATCCGTCTGACAGCACCGTTTGTACTGCGTGAACCAGGTTGACACAACTTCACAATTCGGATCACGTCAACGGATAGAGCAATCGGAGAGACGCTGGTGCGGATTATTTCAAACCCTCATCGGGCGGGTCCGAAATTAGCGCCGGCGGCACCTTATCCATCAGACGATGCCGCAAGGGTCGGTATGCTTTTGAGACAGTGTCCCGCCGCGCATGAAACGCCACTGGTTCAGTCAGCTGGACTGGCTCCGGTGGCGAAGGTCTGGGTCAAGGACGAAAGAGCGCGTATGAATCTTGGATCGTTCAAGGCGCTTGGGGCCGCTTATGTCATCGCGCGCCATGCCGAACAGGTGTCGTCAACGCCGGACGCCTCCACTTTACAGGGCCGAACCTACGTCACCGCTAGCGCGGGCAATCACGGGATGAGTGTAGCCGCCGGTGCACGGATTTTTGGGGCCGATGCAGTCGTCTATATAGCCGACACCGTACCCGAAAGCTTCGTGAACCGTTTGAAGGCACAGAAGGCTGAGGTCGTTCGAGCGGGTGCCAACTATGCGGCCAGCATGGAAGCGGCGATGCAAGCCGCCGAAGGCAACGGGTGGGTTCTACTGTCAGACACTTCCTGGGAGGGCTACGTCGATCTGCCGCTTGTGCTGATGGAAGGTTACCTTCAGATGGCCGCAGAGGCTGTCGCACAATGCCCCGAACCTCCTACGCATATTTTTCTGCAAGCTGGCGTTGGCGGCCTGGCTGGAGCAGTCGCGGTTTATGCACGCAAGATTTGGGGCGACGCGCCTCGCATCGTCGTAGTCGAGCCCGACGCAGCCCCCGCACTGCAAGCCAGTATAGAAGCTGGGAAAAGCGTCTTTGCTGATGGTCCCGACAGCATCATGGGTCGGCTGGACTGCAAGGAGCCATCGCTGATTGCCTTAAACGGTTTGGGTCGAGACGCTGATGATTTTCTTACGTTGAGTGACGATGAGGTCACCGAATATCTGCCGCAGTTGGCGTGTCATGGTCTGGCCACCACCGCGTCCGGCGGTTCTGGTGCCGTTGCCATTCTTCGCGAAGATGTACGCGCTGTGTTGGGTATGGGTTCCGATGCGCGAGCTCTGTGCTTTCTCTCCGAGGCTGTTGAATGAGAGGGTTTGAACTCTCAGAGTTTGAGACGCGCACCCGCCGAGCCCAATCCATGATGGAAGCCCATGGATTGGCAGCCCTACTTCTGACGACCGAACCGGAGGTGCGCTATTTTACCGGGTTCCTGACTCGCTTTTGGGAAAGTCCGAGTCGACCTTGGTTCCTGCTTGTGCCTGCAACGGGCAAACCCGTTGCCGTGATTCCTACTATTGGGGCAGCCCTTATGGGGGAAACCTGGATAGAGGATATCCGCACTTGGAGTGCTCCTGATCTGAAGGACGACGGTGTGTCCTTGCTGGCCGATACTTTAGTTGAACTTACTTCGTCTGATGGCGCAATCGGGATGCCGGACGGCCACGAAACTCACACCCGTATGCCGCAAGCTGATCTGGCGTCGGTGCGAGCTGGTATCGGCATGCGAAAAGTAGTAGGAGATCATGGTATTTTGCGCGCCTTGCGCATGGTGAAATCCCCGGCAGAGATTGCGAAGATCGAAAATGCCTGTGCCATTGGCGGCCGTGCTTTCGAGCGCACGCCCGAGATTGCTAGGGCAGGGGTGCCGCTCGATGAAGTGTTTCGGAAATTCCAGATTCTTTGTCTTGAGGAGGGTGCAGATTGGGTTCCGTATTTGGCTGGCGGAGCCGAGCAGGGCGGATACCAAGACGTGATTTCCCCCGCCCGCACGACGCCATTGACGAACGGCGATGTTTTGATGCTGGACGCCGGCCTGGTCTGGGACGGGTACTTCTGTGATTTCGATCGGAACTGGTCGATTGGGCCTGCAACGTCCGAGGTTCAATTCGCCCACGCGCGGTTGGTCGAAGCTTCGGATGCTGCCTTTGAGACGGCACGGCCCGGTGTCACGGCGGCGACCTTGTTCCATGCCATGGACGAGGTGTTGAGACGCGATTCCGAGGGAATTAACGCTGGTCGGTTGGGCCACGGATTGGGCATGTCGCTGACCGAATGGCCGTCGTTGATCCCGACCGATCACACGGTGCTAGAACCAGGGATGGTGTTGACATTGGAGCCTGGAATTTCCGTTGGCAAAAAGATCCTGGTGCACGAGGAGAACATTGTTATCACCGATAGAGGGCCAAGGTTCATCAGTCCACGCATCGGAACGGATTTGCCCACGCTATGAGCGCTTTGCCAAGTACTGTCAGAAGAAACCAACTTGAGGCGGGTAGAGCGGATTTCTAGCGTCTGAATATGACCAAACCTGATCCATTTTGCTATTTCAAAACGAGTCGCGAGGTTATCCGTCTGGCGGTGATGCTGTATGTCCATTTCCCGCTGTCCCTTCGCAATGTGGAAGCTCTGCTGCACGAACGCGGCATCGAGGTGAGCCATGAAACTGTCGATACTGGTGGCACCGGTTTGCTCCGATGTTTGCCGCGGAGAACTGAAAACGGTGTATTTCCGGCATGAAATTCAGCCGATGGCGCTGGCATTTGGGCGAGATTTTCGTGAAAGGCAAAGGCGAGCGGCATTACCTTTGGCGTGCCGTTGATCATGAAGGTGAGGCTTGGAAAGCTTCGTGACGAGGGCGTGCGATAGGAAGGGAGCGCTGAAAGACTTTAAGAAAACAATGCGTAAGCATAGCCGTCCGGAGGTCATCGTCACGGACCGGTTGCGCTCGTATGGTGCGGCGCTGAAAGAAATCGGTTTGGCTGACAGGCAGGAAACCGGCCGCTGGGTGAACAATCGGGCAGAAAATTCTCACTTGCCGTTTCAACGACGCGAGCGCGCTTTGCTTGAGGCGGATGCGACGTTTGCAGAAATTCGCATCCGCCCATCCCTCGATTTACCACCTGTTCAATCCGGAAATAAGCCTCAACTTACGACCCAATTTCAAGCTCAACCGTGCGCCGCTCTTGCCCAGTGGCGCGGTCTTGGCGCGGTATAAGGAGCAGCCTCACTGTTCTTGTAGAGACTGGTTCGCATTGGTCTGACACCACCTACTGTCAAAGCGGCAGATTTTCGGTTTTAATTCGACTCCATGAATT
>NZ_JBVCWP010000233.1:0-6099 GCF_057460485.1 Boseongicola sp. | reverse complement strand
GATGAGGACGTGGCTAAGATCATCAGCAAAATTAATAAGCGCCCCAGAAAATGCCTTGGCTTCAAGACGCCAAACCAGCTATTCCTAGGCCATAACCAGCATGTTGCACTGGCGAGTTGAATCCGCGCGCCATAAAGATGGTTGAGAAACATTTATTTGGTCAGCGTCGCGCTCTTTCGGAACGAAAGAGGCTCAAGCATCTGATATTCCTTGCCGGTCATATGGACCGCACGCCCGCCGAAATCGACAGTCTTAGCGTCCAGATTGACGGATACTTTCCCGGTTTTGATCACAGATTGCGCGTCGCCCTTGGAGCGAGAGATGATTGCGTGGGTACGCGCAAAAAGTTCCTCGCGATGGAATAGCTTGCTCAAATAGTCGTCCACACCGAAGCCCAAACTCCTAATTTTATTCTCCGTGTCGTCGGAACCTGTGAGAATCACAAATCGGCGTGTCGACCCGGGAAAGGCGCCATTGCCTCAGAACTTCCTCTCCTTCCATATCCTGCAGATTCAACTCGAGAAAAATATAGTCGTAATCATAGGTTGTATATAATCCGTTGAATAACCGTCTCTTTCAAGACGTCCACTCCATTCCGCGCACCCATTGATTGCCAACCATCGTACTCTTCTGAGGAGATTTCGTACATTTCCAGCGCATCATCCCGCTTAATCAGTCCGGATGTAACGGCGGGCACGACGGCTGCTTTGTGGCTTGCGACCTATCGTCCAGTGTTCGGTTCTGGTAAATCAGCGCAGGTAATGACATTTCCATCAGGAAACGTAACTGCGCGCGGACCATCGGCTTCTTTAAAATACATGGCGGCCATCCATGGGCACGTTTGAGCGTCATTTTGCATAACAGGCCTTAACTCAAAGTGAAGGCGACCCTTGCGATTACATCGCATTTTCCTATATTTCTAAAGAATACTGTTCTCGAATTGGTGACTGGCATGGCGCTCGATAATCGCGACGCATTGAATTCTCTCGGCTTTCCAAAGGCCCCTGCAGACACACGCGTGGTTGTGGCAATGTCGGGCGGTGTGGACAGTTCGGTCGTCGCCGCGGAACTTGCGCGCGAGGGCTACGACGTCGTGGGCGTCACACTTCAGCTTTATGACCACGGTGCCGCGCTTTCTAAAAAAGGCGCGTGCTGCGCAGGCATCGACATTCACGATGCACGGCGCGTGGCCGAGGACATGGGCTTTCCGCACTATGTGCTCGATTACGAAAACATCTTTCGCGATGCAGTAATCGACGAATTTGCAGACAGCTATCTTGCTGGTGCCACACCGGTTCCCTGCATTCGTTGCAACGAGCGGGTGAAATTCAAGGATCTGCTAGAAACCGCCAAAGATCTCGATGCCGACTGCATGGCGACCGGGCACTACATTCAAAGGAAAGTTGGACCCGAGGGGCCGGAATTGCATATGGCCGCCGATACCGCACGCGACCAAAGCTATTTCCTGTTTTCAACCAAGCCGGACCAACTGTCGTTTTTACGGTTTCCCTTGGGCCATCTGACGTCCAAGGCCGAGACACGCGCCCTTGCTACACGTTACGGGCTTGGCATAGCCGACAAACCTGACAGTCAGGACATCTGTTTTGTCCCGAACGGCGACTACGCAAGCGTTATCGAAAAGCTCCGCCCCGGCGCTGCCGAACCCGGCGATATCGTGCATGTTGACGGACGCGTCGTTGGCACCCACAAGGGCGTCATCCACTACACAATCGGACAACGTCGCGGACTTGGAATAGGCGGATTAGATGAACCGCTGTACGTGGTAAAACTGGACGTCGAGGCCCATCATGTGATCGTCGGACCGAAAGAGATGCTGTCGACCCGCATCATCCCAGTTCGTGAAATAAACTGGCTGGGAGATACTCCCTTTCAGTCGCAAAGCGAATGGCACGTTTCGGTAAAAGTGCGCTCAACGCGCCCACCGACAGAAGCAGCTATCCGACCGCTATCTGACACGTCGGCCGAGGTGGAATTGTTTAAGCCAGAAGAAGGTGTTTCGCCCGGGCAGGCTTGCGTGTTTTATCAAAACGGATCAAGCCGCGTGCTGGGGGGCGGCTGGATATGGCGCGGTAACTAGGCGCTTAGCCCTTAAGCACACCCAGGACAGCCTTCGCCGCACGCAGCCCCGGCCCTTCACCGTCGCGCCCAAGCCGCTCCATCGTAACGTCCATCGCGGCTTTTTGCGCGCCGCGGGCCGTTGAATCCGTCAAAAGCAGCAACAACGCTGCTGCAATATCTGGCGCGCGGCAGGCTGGTCCCAGAAATTCAGGCACGACCCTATCGCCACTTACCAGATTGACGAGGGTTACCGTGTCGACCGCGGCAAGGCGTGACATAATCTGCCAGCTGAGCCAACTCATGTTATAGGCCACAACCATCGGCGTCCCGCTTGCTGCAAGTTCTAGGGATACCGTGCCCGAGGCCGCCAAAGCCACGTCGGCCGCGCGGAAGGCTGCTCGTTTCCGCGCAGCCGCGTCAGGGCCCTCGCGAGGGTCGAGAACAATAGGTTGGCCGGGCCAGGACGCGACCGCGCCTTTGACCGCATCGGCAACTGCCGAAGCCGCGGGCACGACGATACGCGCGCTTGCATGGCTGGCCAAGACGGACTCCATCGTCTCGCCGAAGACCGCAGATAGCCGGGCGATTTCGCTTTTGCGCGACCCCGGCAGCACAAGGATCAAAGGTGCATCCTCGATCCTCTCGCTTGCGCGAAAGGCACGCACTTCGTCATCAGTGGCCACAGGCTCGCCAACAACCGGATGCCCGACGAAATCGCATCCCATACCTGCGTATTCCATGTAGGGCGGCTCAAACGGCAGCAGAGCGAGCACATGGTCAACATAGGCCGCCATCTTGCCGGCGCGCTTTGGCCGCCAGGCCCAAACCGACGGCGCAACATATTGTATCGTGCAAATTGATGATTTCGCCTTTACCAGCTTGGCAAGACGGAGCGAGAAATCCGGACTATCAATGGTCAAAAGCGCATCAGGCTGCCATTCAAGAACAGCGTCGGCAGTCTGATGCAGGCGTTTTCTCAGATTCAGGTACTTTGGCAAAACCTCAGCAATTCCCATGACCGACAATTCGTCCATTGGGAATTCGCTTTCGATGCCCTGTGCTTGCATCATCGGCCCCCCGACCCCGCGCACGTCAAGGTCTGGAACAATGGACTTCAAGCCCGCGAGAAGGGCGCCCCCAAGTTTGTCGCCAGATGGCTCACCGGCCAAAACAAAAAGCCTCATCGCGGCAACAAAAGCGCAAGCCACACAGCTTTGACGGCGCATGTAATCATGCGTCGCGCACCCAAAGAAACAGACCGGCCTCGTCAATCGCGGCGGTCACATCCTCAAGATCAAGCACCATCACCCCGCCCGCCTGAATGACCAACCCGTCAAGTCCGGCCGCTGCCGCACCCCTGACGGTCTCGACACCAATTACGGGCAGGTCGATCCGCACATCTTGCGTTGGCTTTTTAGCCTTATAAAACAAACCGCCCGGCCCATAGGTGGTCCCCGCCAATGTGTTCAGCATGAAGTCAGTGCCGGGCAAGGCTTCAAGTGCAAGCGCTTGTCCTTTACGCACAACGCATGACTGCCCAAGATCGAGATTGCCCAAGGCTGCAGCAATCTCGGCCGCACGCATTGCGTCTTTTCGATGGTGTTCTTCAATCTGCCGTTTTGACAAAACGCTCACAGGGGGCAGAAGATTCGGCGCCAGGTCTATCGCTGAGCGGATGTAAATCCCGGCCTCCTCAAATATTGCAAGAACCGCACGCAGGGCGGCGTCATCGCCCATCTGAAGCGCGGGCATAATGCGCGGCAAAAGCGGTAATGTTGCCGCATCCAAGGCCGTGGGATCAATCTCGGGACGCGCAATCGCTCCGACAAAACAGACCTCGGTCACGCCATCCGCCTTGAGACCACCAATCAGGCTCCCAAGTGTCTCCAGTCGAAACCGCCGATCCGGCGCCACGCCATCGGGATCAAAACCATCGAGTGAGGCTATGTGGGGGCGCGTCTTAAGCCGCTCGACCAGTATCGCCGGAAGCCGCCCCTGCCCGGCAATCAACGCCAGCATCGACCTATCGCTCCGGCGTCAGGAACGAGCGATCCGAAGACCCAAGAATAAAGTCCAGAATCTCGTGAACATAGGCGCTTTCGGCGTTGTCCTTGAGATGCCGCGCACGCTCTTGAAACGCCCCCTCGCCATTGGCAAGGGACTGGAACGCAGCCCTGAGCGCCGAGATATCCGCGCGACCAACACCGCGTCGCTTCAAGCCGACCAAGTTCAACCCGTCCAATGACCCGCGTGGTCCCTGCACCAAACCATACGGAATGACATCGTTCGTCACCATTGTGACCGCACCAATAATTGCGCCCTTACCGACCCGGACCCATTGGTGAACTCCCGACAGACCGCCGATAATGACGTCGTCTCCAATCACGCAGTGCCCGGCAATCGCGCCCTGATTGGCGACGATCACACGATCACCCACGATCGTATCGTGCGCCACGTGGGACCCCGTCATAAACAGGCAATCATCCCCGACGCGTGTTTCACCGCCACCGCCTGCAGTACCGGTGTTCATTGTCACACCTTCGCGGATCCGATTGCGTTTGCCGACAATCAGCCGTGTTTCCTCACCTTTAAACTTAAGGTCTTGCGGTATCTCTCCGATCACAGCGCCCGGAAAAATCACGGTGTCTTCGCCGATTTCCGTGATCCCTGTGACGACAGCGTGCGATTTTACATCTACACCGGATCGCAAAACCACCTGCGCGCCAATGACAGAAAACGGTCCGACACGCGCGCCCGCTTCGATCACAGCACCGAGTTCGATCACCGCAGACGCATGAACATCCGCTTTGGCATCCATCCTCACTTTGGAAGGTCCATCATTGCTGTGAACTCACACTCGCAAGCAACATCGCCGTCGACCGTCGCACGCCCCTTAAATTTCCAGACCTTGCCGCCGCTACGAAGCGTTTCAACTTTCATCCGTAGCGTATCACCTGGGATGACTTTCCGGCGGAACTTCACATTGTCCATCGTCATAAAATAAACGCCAAAATTCTTGTCTGCCAAGTCAAGACCGACACCTGCAATCACTGCAGCCGTCTGGGCCATCGCTTCCACCATCAGCACCCCCGGGAAAACCGGCATTCCGGGGAAGTGCCCGGTAAACTGTGGTTCATTCATCGTGACGTTTTTGATGCCGATGCCCGAGGACGTCCCATCAATATCGGTAACTCGATCAACAAGCAGAAACGGGTATCTATGCGGAATTATGCGCTGTATCAGATCGATATCAGCGCGTGCGAGCGACTCGGTCATTCATTTCGTCCTCTGCCCGGATTTTTAAAAGTGGTACCAAGTGGGCGGCTTTGCCGCAAGCACATCACTCGAGTGTTGCCGCATCATTGACCCGTGCAATGGCCTCGTCCGTGATGTCGATGCGATCGGCGGACAAAAAGACGTCGCGTCTGTCCAGAACAACAAGCGCTCCGCGCTCGCGTACAATATCCGAGATGATGCCTGCTACATCGTTGAAAAACTCTTGCCGTGCTGCGTCCCGAAGCCTGCTTAATTCTCTCGCCTTTTCATCCTGCGCGTCACGAAGACGCTGCACGTCCCCGTCGAATGCATCTGCCAAGGCGCGGAAGTCCTCGACGGGCAATTCAGGGCGGCGCACGGTGAGGTCCTGCTCGCGCTCGATCAGCCTGCTTTCAATCTGGGCATTTTCGGCTGCAAGCGTTTCGACCTCTGCCTCGATGGCACGCGCGGACCGCGCACCCAATCCGGTTTCCTGAAACAAGCGGTCTTGATCAATTGTCAGGATCGGCGGCGGCAGATTAAGTGCTGTATCTTGCGCCACCATAGGCGTCGCCAGCGCGCAGAATAGAAAAATTGCAAGCGTGAGCGTCGACCTCCTCACGTTCAAAACGCAGTCGAAATCGTGAAATCGAACGAACGTTCATCGTCCAGCGGGTTAGATTTGATCGGGTTGGAGAAATTCATGCGAAGCGGACCAAGTGGCGTCGCCCAAAGCAACGAAAATCCAATCGCCGACCTCAACTC
>NZ_JBVCWP010000232.1:0-6137 GCF_057460485.1 Boseongicola sp. | reverse complement strand
GCAGGAGAAGCCCGTCAAGAAATGCGCGCGCGGTCAGCGGCAAAGAAGCGTGCTCGAACATAAACGGAACGAGTGCTGATAACATGATTGATAACAGCTTGACGCGAAGGCTCGAGAATCCTAAGCAGCACTGGCTTCCGGCGAGTTGGCGGAGTGGTTACGCAGCGGATTGCAAATCCGTGTACAGGAGTTCGATTCTCCTACTCGCCTCCAAATTCCAAAATATTTTGCGTCACTTACGGCACTTTCCACAAGATGCTGTAAAACGCGCTTCGTACACAAATCGTACACAATCCGCGTACAGTTTTTCGCTGCGTTTCACCCAAAATTGCCGTATAGTGTTCAGCAACAGGCACTTAGAAAAAATGGCGCGGCGCTCACGAATATAAATATCCACAGAATACATCTCCCGCCCTCCGAATAAACGAAGGAGACAAACTGGCGGAATTTTACTCCGCTACAACTGCGCTATGTCGCAGCCGTCTCTCCGGCCCATTATTGCTGTGCGCTTTACACTGCGGATCATATCGCGTGAAAAGCGCTTGCCCGACTTCGTAAGCCAACAGCAATGGTTTCCGTCAGTGGCTGTGGGAACCGATGTGGCAAATCCGCAAGGGTCTTGTCCAACGCAGGCTCAAACTCAGACGCGATTGCCGCCAAGACTTCTTCCGCTAGCGCGACACCAAAGCCCGCCGCCTTGGCAGCCTGCAGGAAATTGCGTGGCACCACCTCGTTCATCCGATAGTGCCCGTCCACCGCCATCGCGAGGCGCATCCGGTTCTGGCGGATCTGACCGTCATCCACCGCTTTCTGGGCGCTCAGCACATCGTAGAGTGGGGTCATGCGGAACCCGCCAGGGCGCAATGCGATGCTGAAATTCTTGGCGTGCCCGTCCGTCGCTCCCAAGAGCCAAAACAGAACCTGCGCGCGGAAGAACGCGCGCTGATCTACCTCGGGGTCATCACTACCAGTCAGCAACCCGATCCCTTCGGTGATCCCCGGCCCACCATCCATTTGATATTTTTGGCTGGGTGGGACTGAGAGCCCCTGACAAAAATCTTCCTGCGGGAGGCGGATCAACCGGCCATCCTTGGTCCAACGCCGATCGAACCGCGTCACAACAAGGCTGCGCACGTCCTCGAAGTCGGCAATCTCGACCTCAGCCACCTCCATCCCCATGGCGCGGCAAAAGCTCATGCAGAAGAATTCGTTCTCGACACTGTCGGACAAATCGACCCCAGCGGGCAGAACGCCGAGTTGGGTCTTGAGGATATGGGTTGTGGGGGTAAGCCCCGATGGACGGATCCACGTTCCCTCGTGGCGCAGCAGCGCTGTTTTCTCCTGCGCCCCTGCGATCGAAATGCGAAAGTCGTCTTCCTCTTCCATTCCAAGAGGGGCGCTTGCCAAGTTGCGCAGCATATCCGCAATCTGCGCCTCAGATACGGGTTCTCCTTCGAGCACGCCAAACTCGGGCACCTCGCCCGAAACGAACTGCAAGGCCCCCACGCAATCGCGCCCGATTTTCTCCAGCATGTGCCACGCGTCCGTGCCGCCTGCACGCACCCGAGCGGCAACGCGTTCACGTATCGCCTGATTGTCCGGCAGCAGGTTTTCAAGGTAGGCAATGACAGGACCGCCTTGGTGCGCCTCTTCGCGCAAAGGCAGTGACAGCGAGATGGGCATGGCGTGTTCCCACGACAGCCAGTCGTGATCGTAGGCAAAGCTGATCGCGCCCGAACCCGCGAGACGCAAGGCTCCCACCAGCCGTCCATTCAGAAGCACCTGCATCGTGCCGCTACGCCCGCGCCGGTTTGATTTTTTTGGGGCCATCAGAAGATATCCTCAATCTCGAGCGAACCGCCGCGCTCCACCAAACGAAACTCAAGCCCAAGCGCAGCCATGATAGCGAGCACAGTGGCGAGCTTGGTTCCCGCATCGCCATTCTCGAGCGACGAAATCGTTGCAACGCGCAAATTCGTGCGCGCGCTGATATCGCTTTGGGTCCAGCCGCGCGCTTTGCGCGTCCGGCGAAGTGCCTCGCCGATCTGCTCGGCCGTTCGTGCTGTGAGGTCCATGATGCGGCTCCTTTTACGGTATAGCGTAAATCAAAACAAATTACGCTGCAACGTAAATATCTAATTTTTACGCCATGGCGTAACACTCGAGCCGCACTCATCCCTGCAGCCCCGCCGCGCGAACTTGCTCAGGCGTCTCAATTAGTTGCGAATCATTCTGAAAATTCAGTAGCAACCGTATTAATCAGCATTTTTTATCCGAAATTCGAAATAAAATTCGCATGTGGTTCAGTTCTCAGTGACATTCAACAGCCTTGCACCGTCAGGAGCGCTCCCATGCAATTCGCCACGAAGTATACCACGGTATGCTGAAAGCGGTCGACGCCAGCTGAAAATACTATTATGCATCGCGCAAACACATTTCCGCGGGAGAGACCCATGACTGAGCAAACCGAATTCGACATCATCTACACCAAAGTCGACGAGGCGCCCCAGCTGGCCTCGGCGTCGCTTTTGCCGATTATTCGGGCCTTTGCAGGTGCTGCCGACGTAACATTCGGGACGAAAGACATCTCGCTCGCCGGGCGCATCATTGCCGCCTTCCCAGAAGGTTTGAGCGATGCACAGCGCCAACCCGATGATCTTGCAGAGCTTGGGCAGTTGGTGAAATCACCCGATGCCAACGTGATCAAACTGCCAAACATTTCGGCCTCGGTGCCGCAACTTGTGGCAGCCCTGAAGGAGCTTCAGTCCCAAGGCTACGACTTGCCAGACTATCCCGAAGAGCCATCAAGCGAGGCCGAAACAGCCATCCGCTCCCGGTTTGACGCTATCAAGGGCTCGGCTGTGAACCCGGTGCTGCGCGAAGGCAATTCAGATCGCCGCGCCGCTGTTGCGGTCAAGAACTATGCCATGGCGAACCCGCATCGGATGGGCGTCTGGGCCGCGGACAGCAAGACGAAAGTGTCTTCGATGTCCGCCAACGACTTCTTTTCCAACGAAAAATCTTCAACGATCACCGAAGCTCAATCCGGTGCTTCCAAAATCGAATTTACCGACGCAAATGGTGCCACGACGCTTTTGAAGGATGGATTCCAACTGCCCAAGGGCACGGTCGTGGACACAACTTTTATGTCCGTCAAAGCGCTTGGCACATTCCTTGCCGAACAGATCGAAGCCACGAAAGCCGAGGGCACATTATTCTCGCTGCACCTGAAGGCCACAATGATGAAGGTCTCGGACCCGATCATCTTTGGGCACGCAGTACGTGCGTTTCTCGCCCCCGTCTTTGACAAACACAGCGCGGCTTTGGCCGATGCCGGCGTGAACCCAAATTCAGGCCTTGGCGCGGTTTTGGAGCGCATCGCCGAGATGGCAAACAGCACCGAGATCGAAGCTGACATCGCTGCCGTCATGGAGACCCGCCCTCCGATGTATATGGTGAATTCCGACAAGGGCATCACCAACTTGCATGTACCGTCGGACGTGATTATCGACGCATCTTTGCCGGCTTTGATCCGCGCCGGCGGCAAGGGCTGGGGCCCGGACGGCGAAGAAAGCGATACAAACTGCGTTATCCCAGACAATTCTTACGCCTCGGTCTACGAAGAGACGATCAACTACTTCAAAGAAACCGGCGCACTCGACCCGTCGACGTCCGGAACCGTGCAAAACATAGGCCTGATGGCGCAAAAAGCCGAAGAATACGGCTCACACCCGACGACGTTTGAAGTGCCTGCGGCCGGCACCGTTACGCTGACGGCGGCCAATGGCGATGTGATTCACAGCCATGCCGTCGAGGCAGGCGACATATGGCGCGCCGCGTCCACCAAAGAAGCGCCGATCCGCGACTGGGTGAAGCTGGCGATCTCGCGCCAAAAGGCTGAAGGCTGCCAAGCGGTGTTCTGGCTTGATGCCAGCCGCGCGCATGATGCAGAACTGATCGCCTATGTCGCGCCGATGCTGGCCGAAGCCGGTGTAACTGAAAACTTCCAAATCCTTGCCCCACGTGAAGCCACGCGTCTAACGCTGGAAACGATCCGCAAAGGCGAGACCTCGATTGCGATCACCGGCAATGTGTTGCGCGATTATCTGACAGATTTGTTCCCCATTCTTGAACTTGGAACATCGGCCAAGATGCTTTCGATAGTGAAGCTGATGAATGGCGGCGGTCTGTTTGAAACGGGTGCTGGCGGGTCGGCTCCCAAGCATGTGCAGCAATTGGTTGAAGAAAACCACCTCCGGTGGGATTCGCTTGGAGAATTCTGCGCCCTTGGCGAAAGCCTGAAATTTCTGGGCGAAACCAAAGGCAACGACCGTGCGCGGATCATAGGCGTGGCCGTGGATGCAGCGACTCAAGGCATTCTCGATCATAACAAATCACCGGGGCGTAAAGTTGGCCAGCCCGACAACCGCGACAGCCACTTCTATTTTGCGCTGTATTGGGCGGAAGCTTTGGCCGCACAGACCGAAGATGCCGATTTGGCCGAGCACTTCAAACCAATCGCCGCCGCCCTGGCCGAAAGCGCCGATAAGATCGTCGCGGAACTGGCACAAGTGCAAGGTGGACCGGCTGATTTGGGCGGATATTTCCACACTGATCCAGCAAAAACCGGCGCAATAATGCAGCCATCGCCAACGCTGAACGCGATCATCGGCTAAGGCGCCCTACTCCTTTTGGCTTTCCGCGAAAGACAAATTGGCCATCCCGGACGGGGTGGCCATTTTTGCGATTCGTGTGCCTTTCAGCAACTTTTTTTACGCACCCGTGAGCATCCTGTTTCACTACCGTTTCGAATACCCAAATCTGCCAAGTGACGTCTCATCAATGCGGGCGGCACCACCAAGAAAGATAACCGAAAGGAGCCTAAAAGCGCGACGTGTTTTGGTTACTGGCAGCGCAGGCTTCATCATCTATCATCTGTGCAAAGACCAGCCCATGCGGGCTTGGAAGCCGTTCAAATCATTGCCACGCACATGCCCATCCGATATCAACACGCTCCGGTGCAAGCAGCACCGGTAAAAAAAACTGAGACCTCCTCGTCAAACCGCAACACCACCAAATCCACCTCACAGACGAGGCGCATATTCCGGCTTGCGGTCAGCCAATTAGGTCAACTTGTTGATCGCTTTAGTGGTCATGAGGCATCCTGTGTTTCTCGGGTCAAAGCGCTCCTGCAAAACCGCCGTTTGCGGCGGGATTCTGGGCAGGATGAAGGAAAATAAAGTCGCCCTCCAATTCGGCGCGGTCTTGTGCAGCAATCGCAAATCGCATGGCTTTCTCGACCCCGACTGTGCGCGCCATCACCCTCCCAAGCGCAGCCCCAGAATTTCCCGCGCCTGCTGCCATGTCGCCACGGGGCGTTCATACTTCTCAGCAATCCCAACCGCGCGCGCAACCAGTTCGGCGTTCGAGGCCGCCAGCCGCTCTTTGGTCAGCCGGACATTGTCCTCAAGCCCTGTGCGCGCATGCCCACCACTTGAAATAGCCCATTCGTTCAGGACCACCTGATTGGGCCCGATCCCCGCCGCACACCAGGCCGCGTCTTCGCCAAACAGCCGCTTCACGGTCTTGATATAAAAGTCAAAAACCTCGCGGTCCGCCGGCATCGCATTCTTCACCCCCATCACGAACTGCACATAGGGCGTGTCTGTGATCTGGCCCTTCGCGTGCATCTCGGCGGCCGTCAGAATGTGGCTCAAATCAAAAGCTTCGATCTCGGGCTTCACACCATTCACAACCATCTCTGACGCCAGCCAGTTCACCAGATCGGGCGGATTCTCATAAACCCGCGTCGGGAAATTGTTCGAACCCACCGACAAGGAAGCCATATCCGGCTTCAACGATAACATGCCTCCGCGCTCCAGCCCGGCCCCTGACCTTCCCCCGGTCGAAAACTGAATAATCATCCCCGGACAATGGGTCTCCAGGCCTTCCTTCAAAGCAGCGAACTTCTCAGGGTCTGAACTTGGCGTCTCATCCGCGTTGCGCACATGTGCGTGGCAAATACTCGCCCCCGCCTCGAACGCCGCATGCGTGCTTTCAACCTGTTCAGAAACCGTGATCGGTACCGCAGGGTTCGCGGCCTTGGTCGGCAATGACCCAGTGATCGCGACGCAGAT
>NZ_JBVCWP010000231.1:0-6151 GCF_057460485.1 Boseongicola sp. | reverse complement strand
GAAGTCCGGCGGCTATTTGGAATTCGTTGCTATCAATGATGTGACAAAATAGATTTGACCCGCATTTTTTGCAGAAGCCACGTTCGGCACAATCGGATGACCGTATCTTCGTTCTGTTGTCCTCGCCCTCAATGTCTGCAGTGCCCGACAAAGCAGTCACCGGCACTGGGCGAGCAGAAGGTCCGTTTCCGGCCGATACCATCCATTCAAGCGTGTCGCGGCGAATGACTGCACCGAGCCAGAGACCCTCTCTTATCAAAGCACCCTAAACTGTCCCACTGCTACTGACGTCAGATAAATTCAAAGGAGTAGTCTCGAGAAGTTGGGAGAATTGCCGCCGGGCATTACTAACGTTTCAGACCCTAAAGCGCTGCCAAATGAACTTGTCCTTTTGCGCTTCGCTAACGTAGTAGTCTCAATTTAATGCAGCATTTCCTGTAGTTCCGCGCCGATGCAGTGAGCTTCCCCGCTGTCGGATTGCTCGCGCAATACGGGCGTCTGATTTTTGAGCAAACAACCCTACCACGTCAACCATCGCAACACGAACGGATTGCCCCGACGGACATAGATGCGGCGAATTTCGTCACCGATTAGTATGGTCAGGGCGAATGGAACTGACAAAAGCAAATGCCAGCCTTCAAGCGGCGCGGTTCCGAAGAATTGGTTGAAGGCTGGCAGGTAGCTGATGCAGGCGAGAAACAGCAGTTCAAATCCAATGCCAAACAGAACAAGTCTGTTTGACCAAAAGCCAACGGTTAGCAAACTCTGAGTTCGGGTGCGGCAGATAATGACATCAGCCACCTGGCATATGATTATCGACGCAAAGAAACCCGTAATTGCAGTGCGATAGAGCGGATCTGTACTGGCCAAATCCTGGCCCCATTCCCAGCCTCCATTGTACAGAATGACGAAATAGGTAAAAAAACCTGCCGCCGCTTGCAGCATTCCGACGATCCCGTAGCTCATAAAAAGTAGGTTGCGGCTGAGTAGACGTTCCCCTCTAGGTCGCGGTTTTCGCTTCATAACATCGGTTTCCGGTCCTTCAGCACCTAATCCCAATGCGGGCAAGATATCTGTTACTAAATCAATGGAGAGGATCAGGATGACCGTTAGCGGTAAGGGGATATCCAACAGTACAAAAGCGATAAACGGCAAAATCTCCGGAATATTGGAGGTCAGGATATAGGCGATGAACTTCTTGATGTTGTCAAAGATGGTTCGGCCTTCTTCGACTGCTGCAACGATGGTGGCGAAATTGTCATCCATCAAGACCATGTTGCTGGCTTCTTTGGCCACATCGGTGCCCATTACGCCCATCGCCACACCCATGTCAGCGTTCTTCAAAGCAGGAGCATCGTTTACGCCGTCCCCGGTGACAGTGACGATCTCCTCGTTTGCCTGAAGTGCCTGAACCACTTGCATCTTTTGTGCCGGGGCAATCCGCGCAAACAGGATTTCTGGTTCCTCGCGCAGCAATGCCTGCAAATCTGCATCGCTCATGGAAGAAAGCTCATCGCCCTGAACGACGCGCCCATGTGCGCCGATAAGCCCGATTTGGTGAGCAATTGTCTTTGCAGTCAGGCCATAATCTCCAGTCAGCATGATAACTCTGATACCCGCCGAGCGACACTTCTCGAGGGCGTCAGGCACCTCAGGTCGCGGCGGGTCAATCATGCCGGTCATGCCATAAAACACATATCCGTCTTCGGGCACGTCGTTTCGGACGCATTCTCTGGCGGCAAACGCGAGCCCACGCTCCCCGCGCCCAGCCAGTTCGCGATATGTCTGGATCACCGCCGCACGGCGTTCATCGGTCAGGGGGTATTCGGTGCCATCCAGAGCAATGCGGTCGCACATGCCGAGAACAACTTCCGGAGCGCCCTTCAGATAGGCCTGCGGCCCAGATCCCGGGTCGGCAACAAGTATCATCCTTTTTGTGATGGAGTTGAACGGCTGTTCCGAGATCTCTGCAACATTGCGCAAGGCATCAATATCTACGTGATCGCGCGCATAAAGCAGCAGAGCCCCTTCGGTTGCATCACCAGCGAAGCTGTTTTGCCCTGTTAGGTACGCGTTGTTGCAGATGCACATGATCGCAAGAAGCTGGTCAAAAGCGGGAGCGCCTTTGATAAGGTCATTGCTGACTTCGTAAGGTTCTCCGCCAACCACGATCGTGTTAACGCCCAGCCGGTTCTGTGTCAGTGTTCCGGTCTTGTCGGTACAGATGACGGTTGTCGACCCAAGCGTCTCAACACTTTCAAGATTTTTTATTAGCGCGTTCTTTTGAGCCATTCGACGGCTGGCCATCGTTAAGCTAAGAGTGACCGTGGGGAGTAGACCTTCAGGAACATTGGCGACAATGATTCCGATCGAAAAAATGAGGCTCCCGATAATGCTGTTGCCAATCGCGACGGAGACGGCGAAGAATGTCACTCCGAGAAAGATTGCGATGAAGCTGATCACTTTTATGAAATACTTCAGCTCTTTGTGAATGGGCGTTTCGGTGGCACTGCTTGCCTTGGTCAGCGCCACGATGTTGCCGATCTGGGTATTCATGCCGGTCTCGCACAAAACGAAACTGCCTTCGCCGCTTTGAACCAATGAGCCAGAGAACACCATGTTCGGGCTTTCCAGCAACGCGTCTGACGACTTCCCCTCATCGAGCAATTGCGGTTCACTTTCGCCGGTAAGAGAAGAGTTGTCGATTTTCAGCTCTTTAGCGACGATCAATCGCCCATCGGCGGGCACACGGTCGCCTTCGCGCAGGGAAACCAAATCTCCGGGTACAAGCTCAGCGACCGGCACCTCGCACGGTTTCCCGTCGCGAAGAGCGGTGATCTCAGACGGCAGCATTTTTTTAAAGCTGTCCATGATCCGTTCGCTCTGATGTTCCTGAAAATAGGTAAATCCGGCATTCAGCAGCACCACACCAATTAGCGCTATCGCGATGTATAGATTCCCCTGACCTGGATCGAGACGTTCGGCTGTCATCGCCAACGCGCCACCAATAATCAGCAAAAGGGCAAAGAAGTTCTTGAACTGGAGCAGGAATTTCAAGATTTCCGGCGTGTCTTTCCCGACCTTCAGTTCATTTGGTCCATGCTTGGCAATCCGTGATTTTGCTTCGGCGGTAGTTAGGCCATCAGCGGAGCTATTTAGCTGTCGAAACACATCCAACAATGATTTCTTATGGCAATCGAGCATTATTAGGCCTTGGTTAAGTTCACTTCTCACGCAGTCGCACAAAGGGCTTGCCTTGGATGATGCTGAGGTTCGACCATGTGCAAAAAAAGAATTCGTACATCGCCAAAACCTACTGACCGCTCCGTTCCGTTGTCACGGGAGCGGTGCAAAAAGTCATTGATTTAAGACAATTGAGTTGGTGCAGCGGGTCTCAGTGACCCGTCTTATTGCTCAGTGTGAACAATGAATGCGTTCTGGCATCATGCAGGCGAGACATTCTTTTGCACTCATAAGGTAGTGTCGCGAAGGTGGTAGAAATTTGAGGGTTGCGTAATCTCTGGGTGACTTGAACCCACCCAACCGGCGGCAGCAACCGCCAGGGAGATCACGCTATGACGAACAATAACGACACCGCTGCGCTTTCGCTACTGGCCAATGAAGCCGGCTACGATCCGATCGAGGATCGCCTGCGGCAAAATATCCGCGCCACGATCGAGGCCGTTTTCGAAGAGGAACTGGAGGCGTTTCTGGGGCGCTGCCGCTATGACCGCGGCACGGACAAGCCCAAAGGCTATCGGCATGGTCATCGAGAGCGCCAGTTGATCGGTACGTTTGGGACCGAGACGATAAGCGTGCCGCGCGCCCGGGCTGTCGATGAAGCCGGCAAGGCCACGGAATGGCGATCAAAGGCGCTGCCGCGTTACCAGCGCCTAACCAAGAAAGCCGAGGCGCTCATTGCCTCGGTCTATTTGGCCGGGACCAACACGCGGCGCGTGAAGCGGGCGCTGTATGGGCTATTCCAGGGCGCGGTGAGCAAGGACGTAGTCAGCCGCGCCTGGCGCAAGGTAAAGGTCGACTGGGACGCTTGGGTGGCGTGAGACTTGGCCGACGAAGACATCGTCCGTCTGATTTTGGCGGGCACCGTTATTAAGACCCGGTTGGATCGAAAGGCTACGAACATCTCGGTTCTGGCGGCCATCGGGGTGCGCCGGGACGGACAGAAGGTGCTGCCTTCCATCAAGAATATGGGCGGAGAAAGCAAAGCCGCATGGGTGTAAAACGCACAGCAATAATGGGCCGGACTGAAATCGCGTCCTTCGCTTGTGCAGCAAATCGACAGCCCCAATCGATCCAAGAGTTACGCTGCAATGCAGCCAGAAAAGCCGACATTGGTCGCGACCGCAGCGAGGTCCGAGGGGTCTATGACCGAGTTGCGGACAATGCCGCGGTTCAATTGAAAGAGGAAAGAAACTGTGCGTCAGCCGCTTGGACGACCAAGCAGTACCGAACTAGCAGAGCAATGCGGTTCAAACATGGGCCTGAATTTTCACTTGGTGACCCTGAATCAAGAAGCGTCCAACCCTCGAATTTTGGGGTCAATTACTTAGAAAATCCCGAATGATTCTTATCGAAACTTCCGGCTGATCGTAAAAGACAAAGTGACCTGAGTCATCGATCGTTTCCAGCCTCGCATCTTGATAGAATGGCAGGTGTCGTTCTTGGTACTTGGAGCCGTAAATGGTGTTACAGGTTGTGCCAATGATAAGAGTTTTTCCGCCAAACTTGTGAGCGTCAGAAATGAAATCCAGTTGCTTCAGTAGTTCAGTGTCATTCACATAGGCAATCACGGTTTCGTCCAAGGTTCTTCTGCTCGCACGCCAGCCTTCAAATTCCTCTGGTATGACGTTTCCGCAATGGACACCTTCACCGGGCATGAGTGAATACGCGTGGCTTAGAATGTAGTCTTCGCGCGCATATTTGTCTTTCCGAATGTCCACACGCCACGAATTCAGCCAAATGCGGCCAAGATCAAGATAGATGTCCCAAGTCGGGCCTGATTGTGAATCAAAGAATGGTTGGGACAAATCCGGCCTCAAAATCCCTGGCTCGATCATGACGATCTTGTCGATCTTTTCCGGATGCATACCCACATAACCCGAAGCCATCATGGCTCCCCAACTATGCCCGAGAAGGATGACTTTTCTGCTGGCACCAAAACGGTCGACAAAAGCGTCCAAGTCATCAAAAAAGCTCTCAAGGTCCAGCACGCCGTCGAATTGTCGCGAAGATAGACCTGTCATGCGCTGATCATAAAAAACGAGTTGGTATTCGTCGGCCAGAGGGGCAATGGGCAGTAAGTTCCGGTAGTCGCCGCCAGGCCCTCCATGCAAAGCGATGATAACGGGTTTATCCGTGTCGCCCATTGTTTCTGAGTGAAACTTGTAACCGTTCAGCGTGATCGATGGCAAAGTGTTGTCCAGATCGACGGTTTTGGCAAAAGTTATTGGTCGCAAATATATGCTGACTAATGCCAGTAGCGGTATGGCAACCAAGACTCCCAGTACTATTACCGCGAATTTTTTCAATGAATGTTCGCCTTGCTTGAAAAATTATCTCGGGGATCAAATGGAACATCGAAAGCTATATTTTGGGGAATGGTCTCATCTGGTTTCGAAGTTACTATGAATTGTGTGAGATGTCCCTTTCGAACAGTTTGAAGCCCCATTTCAGCTTTGAGAAATTACAGGTTCAACCATCTCTTTTTCGGCATTGTCACATTAACTCGACGATCAGCCTGACGGCCGGTATTTGTCGTTGAATGAGAAAGATATTCTATTCCCGCCATTGATAATCCAACGAGCCGTCTGGCTATACTTTCGCTTCCCTATGAGCTTTCGTGACGTTGAGGAAATGCTTGCAGAACGAGGGATCGATGTGAGCTATGAAACGATCCGCCGATGGATTTTGAAATTCGGTCCGGCGATTGCCGCCTACATCAGATCTCGCAGAGTTCGACCTTCGGGAACCTGGCATCTTGACGAGGTCTTTGTCCGAATTGGTGGCAAGCGGACATATCTGTGGCGCGCCGTTGACGATGAAGGCGAGGTTCTTGAGATCCTGGCGCAGTCTCGCAGGAACAAGCGCGCGGCCCTTAAACTTATGCGGAAACTCCTGAAGAAGCAGGGGT
>NZ_JBVCWP010000230.1:0-6201 GCF_057460485.1 Boseongicola sp. | reverse complement strand
GTGTGGCGTCATAGTTTGGTTCCCAATCGAATTCTGCGTCCGCAGAGTCATCAACTGATGATGATGGTGGTGCTGGGATACGTCGTCGTTGGTTGGGTGACCCCGCCCTTTGGCTTCGCGCTCTTTTATTTGCGCGGGGTGGCACCGCCCGAGGTCACGACGCAGCACATCTATCGAGGGGTCATCCCTTTCGTGCTGATCCAGGTGCTCGGTTTGGCAATTTTGTGGTTCTTCCCAAGTGTGGTCACGATCATTCCGGACCTGATCCCGAACTGAACTTGACAAACCGCGCCATTGAGGCGCGGTTTTTTCGTTCTGGCAGACACGCTGAAATGTCGGCCTTATCCCGCGTGTTCTGACAGATTTTCAGGAATCTTTAGGTCCGGGTCGGACGTGAGTCCGGCAGATTGATCCGCGCCACTTGCTCGGCGATCGGATCGGTCGACAAGGGATGGGTCTCGGATGAGTACTGATCCGGATCACCAATGTCGCGCCACTCACCGCGGTGATAGATTTCCAGCGACGAAAACTTTGCCTTGTATCCCATCTTCGATGATCCGGGCACCCAATAGCCAAGGTAAACATATGGAAGCCCGGCGTCGCGGGCGATATCGATATGATCCATGATCACATATGTGCCAAGGCTGGAGCCCGCATACTTTGGATCATAAAAACTGTAGACCATGCTCAGGCCATCATCGATGACATCCGTCAGACAGACCGCTGCAAGCTCTTTTTCGCCGTCCTCGTCTTTGCCGGTGTATTCAATAACCCGGCTACGGATCGGCGTTTCTTCGATCATCGCGGCGAACTCGAAAATGTCCATATCCGCCATACCACCGTCGGCATGTCGACTGTCCAGATAGGCACGAAAAAGCGCATATTGCGCTTCGGTGGCCCAGGGCGAGGTGGCTTCTCGGCGCAACTCCACGTTGCGTCGAATAGTTCTGCGTTGGCTCCGCGAGGGCTTGAAATCCGCCACCCGGATGCGCGCCGAAAGGCAGGCGGAACACTCGGCACAGGATGGACGATAGAGCACGTTCTGCGAACGTCTAAATCCTTGTTTCGAAAGTGTATCGTTGAGTTTTTCGGCGTATTCACCTTGGAGGGCCGTAAACAACTTCCGTTCCATCCGGCCCTCAAGATAAGGGCAGGGTTGGGGCGCAGTCACGTAAAACTGTGGCGCAATCGGAAGGGAATGACGCATGCGGTCGCCTGAATTATTTCGAAATCACGTTAGCAACTGCTTGGCTTTACGCCAATACCCTAATGTTGGTGAAATTACCTAGTGCGCATGTTCAAAAGCGCGGTCCCCAAAACCGTATCCGTCAGGCCCTGACGGCGTTCGCTCATCAGCATCATAACAATCGAGACAAGCTGTGCGGGAAACACCGCGACCGAGGCATAATACCCGGCTGTGTGTAGAAATGCTGTGCTGCTGTCGAAATCCTCGCCGTCAGCTTTGCGGAATTCAACCGACATCAGACGCATGCCGACAGTTGCCGAATGACGGGTGAGACCAATCCAGCGATAGATGAAGCCCACGAGAGCAAAGACAAGCGGTAGGACAAAAAGCGCGGTGAAAAGTGAAAAAACCGTCAGGACCGCTGTCATGGCCGAGATCAAAACAACGTCTACAATCCAAGCCATCAGGCGCTTTGAGACAACGTCTTCGAAGAACTCTGGCTGTGTTTCGGGATGAGGAAGGGGCATTATTTTGGTCCTGATAGAGTGTTTCGAAAAGGAGGATGGGCCGCGTAAGTGCGGCCCATCATAAGGGGTTTAGGCGTCGACAGTCTCGCCATCGGTTTCGGGTTTGCGTTTATCACGATCTGCCATGAACTGATCAAACTCAGCCTTGTCTTTCGCATCGCGTAGACGTCCCAGGAATTGTTCGAAGTGATCCTGCTCGTCCTGAAGACGGCGCAGCGTGTCCGACTTGTAGGAATCGAACGCGGTGTTACCGCTGGATTTGAAATCGACATGGGCGTGGCGGGTGCGACGGGCGCAATTTCCGTTAAACAAGCGTTTGCTCCAGATCATATAGGCAAGAAGCGCAAGGCCGATGGGCCAGACAAAGATGAATCCAAGTACCATAGCAGCGATCCAGGCGCCTTTTCCGCGATCGTCAAGCCATTGCTCGGTCCGGGAATACCAGGAGCCGCGGTGGGCAGGGGCTGCGTGTAAAGTGGCGGTGGTCATCTGATGTGCTCCAATGCATGTGTTTCAGTTAATGTGAATGCTCTTCACATCACACATATCGGTGAGCATCCGCCCGGGTTCAAGAGAGCATGTAAATGTTTTTTACATTAAGTTGATATACTGAATAAAACCAAATACTTGCGAGTTAAAATTTTGCGTATTTCCTGCGGGTGGATCGGCAATACTTGGTATCGAGTGCCTGCGGCAGCACAGACAAAATCGAATTTAAGCAGTGCTGAGTCGAAAACCGCCTTGGGCGTGCTCAGGTGGCCGACCGGAGCGACGCCACCAATCGCAAACCCGGTTTGAGTGCCCACAAACGTTGCATCGGCACGACCCAGTCGTTCATCCGCGGCGAAGGCGGCTTTGCTTGGGTCGACGCGGTTCCCCGCGGCTGGAATGAACAAAATAACTTGACCCGGGACCTCACTGCGAAAAGTGATCGACTTTGTAATTTGATTGATCTCGCAGTTCGCCTCTTATGGGGCTGCGGCTGTGCTCCGGGTTTCATTCGGCGTGTTCAGGATCGCGGCCTCCAATGCGGCTGCGACACGTTTTACACTCCTGCTCATAGCATCCCCGTTCGGTGCGATGTTCGAGTGGTAAAAGCCGTTTCCGCCGTGTTTCGGAAATTGCGAACTATGTAGATCAAAATACACTGACGTTGCGAGCCTTGACCGCAACGCGGGCGCGGGCTTTGGTCGGCGCATGACACTCGCACAGCATATAACCCGTCTGCCCATTCCTCATGATCGCGAACGGGCACAGGATGCGTTGGTTGGTCTTGGGCTATCGAAGGGGCCGCTGGTCGACTTGATTTCTGGGGCGGCCGGGTCATCGCCATATTTGGCAGATTTGATTCGTCGCGAGGGTGCGTGGCTCGTTGATGCGGTTCAAAAGGCGCCTAAAACTGTGCGTTCTGAGCTTATGGTGGCAACTCACAGTGCCCAAGACAGCAGCCTTGCGGTCGAATTACGTCGTTTGAAACGGCGTGTTGCCCTTTATACCGCGCTTGCTGATCTTGGCGGCATCTGGACGCTTGAGGATGTCACTGGCCTGTTAACTGATTTTGCAGCGGAGGCGACGGATCGTGCGTTGAAGGCGGCTGTGACGACGGAAATTCGCCGTGGCAAACTGCCTGGACAGTCAGAAGACGATATTGCGACGGCTGGCGGTCTGTCGGTCTTAGCGATGGGTAAAATGGGTGCAGGAGAGCTCAACTATAGCTCTGACATTGACCTGATCTGCCTCTATGACGAAACCCGCTTTGATCCTGATGACTACGCCGAAGCGCGCGCCAGTTTTGTGCGGGCGGTGCGCCGGATGACACAAACCCTGAGCGAGCGCACGGCAGAAGGATACGTGTTTCGCACCGACCTTAGGTTACGCCCGGATGCTTCTGTCACCCCCGTTGCCATCTCAATGGAAGCGGCCGAGCGGTATTACGAAGCCCTTGGGCGCACGTGGGAGCGGGCTGCCTATATCAAAGCTCACCCGGCAGCGGGGGACATCGCCGCGGGCTCGCGGTTCCTAAAGGCCCTTCGTCCGTTCGTATGGCGGCGTCATCTTGATTTTGCGGCCATTCAGGACGCTCATGACATGCGATTGCGCATTCGCGATCACAAGGGGCTTCATAAGTCCGCCTCGCATCTCGGTCATGATCTGAAACTCGGGCAAGGCGGTATTCGGGAGATCGAATTTTTCACCCAGACACGCCAGCTTATCGCGGGTGGCCGCGATCCGGAACTGCGGGTTCGTGGGACGGTCGAGGGGCTTGCCGTCTTGGCGGCCAAAAACTGGATCGGATCGGACGACGCCAAGCAACTCACAACCGATTATCGGGCGTTGCGCGAGGCCGAGCACCGCGTGCAGATGATCGCCGATCAACAGACCCACTGCCTGCCAACAACCGCAGACGATTTCCAACGGCTTGCTTGTCTTGCGGGGCAGGACAGCCAGGAGTATGCGAAATTCTTGGAAGATATGTTCGCGCGGGTGCATCATCTGACGGAGGGATTCTTTGCGCCAGACAAGCAGCCGCGAGCTTCGCAGACCGATGCTAAACGTGTTGCTTTCAATGCGGAGATTACGGCGCGTTGGCCTGGGTATCCTGCCCTGAGATCTAAGCGGGCCGTCGAGATGTTTAAGCGTATGGAGCCGGTGCTTTTAGAGCGACTTGCGGCAACAGCACGGCCAGACGAAGCGTTGGTGCATTTCGACGGGTTCTTGTCGGGCTTGCCGTCTGGTGTGCAGTTGTTTGCTTTATTCGAGGCCAACCCGCAGCTTCTCGATCTGGTGGTGGATAGTGTCGATACAGCGCCCGGGCTTGGACAATATCTCGCGCGGAATTCTGTCGTTTTTGATGCAGTTATCGGCGGCGGGTTCTTTTCGGACTGGCCGGGAGCTGATGGGCTGGTAGCGGCATTGGAGCGAGAACTTCTCGAACTTGGAGACTATGAGGCGCGGCTTGATCGCGCGCGGGTTTGGGCGCGGGAATGGCATTTTCGGATCGGGGTGCATCATTTGCGCGGGGTCATTGATGCACAGACCGCAGGCCAGCAATACGCTGATTTGGCGACGGCCGCGGTACGCGCTTTGTGGCCCTATGTCGTCGATGGTTTCGCCAAAAAACACGGTACACAACCGGGTCGTGGTGCCGTCGTGATCGCCATGGGTTCGCTTGGGGGCGAGCGTCTTAACGCAGCATCAGATTTGGATCTGATTGTGGTCTATGATGCCGATGGCGTCGAGACCTCCGAAGGTCGCCGCCCCTTGGCTACGCGGGCCTATTATGCCCGACTGACCCAAGCTCTTGTGACGGCGATTTCTGCGCCCACCGCTGAGGGCCGTCTCTATGAAGTCGACATGCGGCTGCGACCTTCGGGTCGTCAGGGGCCGGTAGCAACCGGGTTTGCGGCGTTCCAAGCCTATCAAGAGACCGAAGCCTGGACATGGGAGCATCTGGCATTGACCCGCGCACGTGTGATTGTGGGGAATACTGCATTGGGTCAGGAAATCACTGATTTTCGTGCGCGCCTTTTGGCCGCGCCGCGGGATCGAGCCACCATCCTTTCTGATGTCGCCGCGATGCGGGCGCGACTTGCCATTGCCAAGCCAGGTGGCGCGGCGCTTGATATCAAAACAGGACCGGGGCGACTTCAAGACATCGAGCTTTTTGCCCAAGCCGGAGCGCTGTTGGCGGGAACCGGGATGCGGTCGCTGAGCGATCAATTGCGGGCTGCGATTGATGTCTTTGCCTTGACAAGCATCGAGGCAAAAACGCTTCTGGATGCCGCACAGCTTTATTGGCAAGTTCAGTCGGCGGCGCGTTTGATCTCGAAGGACCCACTGACCACAGACGCCACCGGAGCAGGCGCAGGCGCGTTTTTGCTGCGCGATATTGGGATGGAGAGTGTGGCGGCCTTAAGCCGGGAAATTGCAAAAACCGCCGATCAGATTGCGGCGGTTATTGACAAGGCTGTCGGTCCACCCACTTCTGAAGCGTGACTGACCGACCCGGACTGCCTACGAGGTGCCGCTATGCCAAGACAAGACGACCCAGCCGACCCGCGCGGCCTGATCTACGAGAGCTACCGGATCGAGGGGATCGGAGAGCCCGAGTGCCGCTCGATCTTTCTCGATTGGGCAATCGGTGTGCCCATTGGTCACGATAGTAGCGAGTTTGTGCGCAAATTATTGGGGCGCTTTGGTGCGGAATTCCCCGAGCACCCTATGACAGGCGTGTTGAAGGCTGCCTTGGTGCCACCGGGGCACGAGGGACGGCGTGGTGGCGCGGCGGGACGACGACCCCGCGCCTAAAGTTCAGCGGCTTCCCGTGCGAGTGCCGTGATCCGCGCCCAGTCGTGGTCGACAACGGCGTCTTTAGGCGCAACCCACGACCCACCGACACAAATCGTGTTAGGAAGCGCGAGATATTCCGACGCATTTTTTAGACTGACCCCTCCGGTCGGACAAAACCGCACCTGCGGCATCGGGGCT
>NZ_JBVCWP010000229.1:0-6210 GCF_057460485.1 Boseongicola sp. | reverse complement strand
CCCGGCCTGTTATGCATTGGCGTGTTGGCCGCCAGGGCGGGCGAGGTTTCTGTGGCTCCATAGGCCTCGAAAATGCGTACGCCGTATTTTTCTGACCACAGCCTGCGGGTTTCATCCTTCAGCTTTTCGGCGCCTGCAAATACATAGCGGACGGAATAAAAATCATAGGCGTTGGCGAAGCGGGCATAGCCCGACAGGAACGTATCCGTCCCGAACATGATTGTCGCATTCGCCGCGTAAACAAGCTCCGGCACGATCCGGTAGTGCAGGGGCGACGGATAGAAAAAGGTCCGGATACCGGACAATAGCGGCAGCAGGGTTCCGCCCGTCAGGCCGAAAGAATGGAAGATCGGCAACGCGTTGAACACGATATCCGTTGGGCCGAAATCGATGCGCGAGGCCAGTTGGAAACGGTTCGCCTGAATATTGACATGCGACAGCACCACACCCTTCGGCGTGCCCTCTGAACCCGAAGTGAACAGGACGACCGCCGCGTCGTCGGGTTGTCTGCTGCTGACCCGCCGATAGGTCATTTCCGGAAAGTATCCGGCGACCAATCCCCTGAGCTTGTCCAGCAAGCCCACCGTCGAGGTTAAATCCTCGAGATAGGTCACCTTGACGCCGGCCTTTTCAACGGCCTCCACCAAGTCGTGCAGTTTGCCAGCTTCGACGAATTGTCTCGAAGTGTAGACGGCTTTTATATCGGCGGTCTTGCAGGCAGACAGCAGGTTTTGCGCCCCGGTGGAAAAATTCAGCATCGCCGGAACGCGACCGTAGGCCTGAATGGCCATCAGCGTCACGATTGAACTGACCATGTTCGGCAGCATTACGCCGACATATTCGCCCTGTTCCGTTTCCTCTGAAATTTTGGCCCCCAGCACGAAACTGCGGGTCAGAAGCTGGCCGTAGTTCATCGGCTTACGCGTCGGATCCTCGGCAATGACATGCTTGCGGCCGTGAACATGGGACTGGTCGATGACGGACCGGAACAGGGTTTTGTTGAGGTCGGAACTGTCGAACAGCATCTCGCTCATCAGATCGTACAGCTTTGCGCCTGCCATATGGCGGCGTCGGCGTCCCTTGATGTCTTCGGGGATGTTGAAGTTGCGCGGAGGTAGAAATGTCATGGTTATTTTCGGGAACCATCGGGTGCGGACCTTGCCTTTCAACCGTGAAAGAGGCGTGTATTGAGCCCCGTCGATGCGGATCGGCAGAATCATGGCCCCAGCCTTGTCTGCGATCATCCCCGGCCCCTCATAGACCTTCATCAGTGATCCCGTGACGGTAATGCGCCCCTCGGGAAAAATCACGCAGCTTTCGTCCTTGCGGATTTCATTGATTATGGACTTGGTGGCCATCGGGTTAGTCGGATCGAGCGGAAACGCCTTCACCAGACTCAGGAACGGCTTGAAATACCAGCGCTGCGCGATGTGGCTGTCGACCGCGAACATCGGTTTTTCGGGCAAAAACACCGCAATCAGAGTTGCGTCCAGAAAAGACAGGTGATTGGCGACGACCAAAACGCGCGGCCCCGCCTTTTCGTAGTTTTCGGCGTCTTTTACCTCGATCCTGTAGAGTTTTGTAAGAAGCCATTTGAGGATTGATTTAAGCAATATTGAGCCTCCGCCGCACGATACCCCGCACCAGGAAAAAGACCGGGATATTTAACACCCCAACGGCGAGAAGAATTTGAATCGATGTAAAGTTTAGAGAAAAGAGCAACAGTGCGACAACGCTTGCCAAGACCATGAAGAGGGCATTTATCACGTTGGCTGCGGCAATGATCCGCGCCAGATACTTGTCATCGCTGCGGTGCTGCATAATCGTGTAGAGAGGCACGATATAGATGCCGGCACAGATCGACAGCGACAGCAGAGCGCCGAGAATGCCCCAACTGGCCAGGCTAACAGAAAAGAATTCCGTAAGACCCAATATCCGGTCCTGATAGTTCAGTACCTGCTCCAGATACACCATGCGGTCGGCGCTGTACTGCATGGACGCAGCGACGAAAACCGCGATAGCGACGGTCATTCCGATGGAGCCATATGGGACCAGACGACCGTTGATCTCGCCCTTCAGAAGCTTGTTGCACCAGACCGATCCGATGCCGATACCGACGGAAAAGATCGTCAGGAACAGGGTCACGATATGGTTGTTGCCGCCGATGGTTTCCTTGGTGAAGATCGGAAACTGGGTCAGGAAGGTCGCGCCGACAAACCAGAACCAGGAAATACCGATGATGGACAGCCACACCGTGCGCTCCTCTCGGGCGTAGCCGATGATTTTCCAGGTTTCCCGAAAGATGTTCCAGCCGATTTTCAGCTTAGGGTCGCCGACGGGTGCCAGGGGAATGGAGCGGCTGCTGATCCATCCGACCAGTGCAAACCCGACGAGCGCCAGCGACAGCATTTCGATGCCGTAGGTCGTGCTTATTATCAGGCCGCCGAAGATCGTGCCGAACAGGATCGACAGAAAGGTGCCGCCTTCGATCAGGCCGTTGCCGCCGATCAGTTCGTCATCGTTAAGGTGTTCCGGCAAGAGGCTGTATTTTATAGGGCCAAAGAACGTCGACTGGACCCCCATCATGAACAAAACGAGCAGCAGGCCATAAATGCTGCCGATGAAGAATCCGGCTGACACCGCCAGCATCAGGATCACTTCGAAGAACTTGATCTTCCGCGTGAAGCGGGACCTCTCGTATTTGTCGGCAAACTGTCCGGCGGTGGCCGAAAACAGAAAGAAAGGCAGTATGAACAGGCCCGCGGCAAGCGTCACCATCATCGGCGCATCTATCCCGCTGTCGGTGGCGACGTCATATGTAAACCAGATAAGGAAGGCGTTCTTGAAGGCATTGTCGTTGAAAGCGCCGAAGAACTGGGTGACAAAAAGCGGCAGAAACCGCTTTGAGCGCATCAGATGCATGTGATCCCGCATTGTGTTCCCGTTCCTATCTTTTTTGTCCGAACCGGATTTACCAAGACCTGATCAGGAAGCAGGTGTGACGATCCCGTTTGTGCGGAACCCGCGCCGTGACCGCATAAAACTTGCGATCACCGACAGCAGCTATCAACAATGCCCCTTCGCTGATTTGCGGTTCTCAACCAGCGAATGTCAAAATCGTTAATGGAATTTTACACACAGGTCTATCCTGCTGTCTGCATTCCGGGTCGCAAGTGACATAATTCGTTGGGAATTGAATCCGCAACTTATTCTCGCCGGGGCCGCGGCTCCGCCAAGCGCCTGACATTCAGTTGCTCAATGCAACCTTGCGCTGGGTGGACAAAACCACGTCACCCTTCATCGGGATCGGGACAAGCAGTGTCATGGTGTAGGAAAGCTCGATTGCGCGATAGGGGATGCCCCCCGGGACTTCAAGTAAAATAGTAAAATAATGCCCGATTGCGGCTAACTGTTTGCCGTTGATCTCCCCGAAAATCTCCTAACACCCCATAGGGATGTAAATAGGCAAATTGTTGAGATTTCACTAATCCTCCGGGTGCGTTCGGCATTACTTTCAAAATTCACTGGATTGAATTTTGCCCTTGGGCGGTTCCCTGCCATCTGGCACTTGCAACGCGAAATTCGGCATGATGGCGTTCGCGTGGAATGCAAATTGCTGTGAACCTTTTGCTGCCGACAAGACAAATGGGCGTTTTTCTGATATACTTTATAAACAATTTGATATCCTTGGGCCTCTGAGCGTTCCGAGTGATACGAGGCCCATCCAACGCCAGAGCGAGCGGAGGGCACCATGGCCAAGACAATAGGTAACCCCCTGTCGTGGGCTGCGCATGTATTCGGGCGCGGGTCACATTACGTTGAAACAGGCACCAGGGAAATCGGCGCGCAGGACACGGCGCCGATCGAGGTCAGGGATTTGCATATTTCCGATCTCCGCATTGCCCTGAAGAAAGGGGTGGAAGACTTCGCGGCATTCCGAACGGATGTTATGTTTATAGTCGTCATCTATCCGATAATCGGGCTGCTGCTGACATGGTTTGCCTTTCACCGGGACCTCTTGCCGCTTCTCTTTCCCCTTGTCGCAGGGTTCGCGCTGTTGGGTCCGTTCGCGGCCGTCGGTTTGTACGAGATGAGCCGCCGCAGAGAGCAGGGCCGGAAAGCCGGTTGGGGCGACGCATTCGCTGTGATCGAGTCTCCGTCGTTTGTTCCTATCCTGATTTTGGGGGGATACCTGCTGGCTATCTTTGCTGTCTGGATGCTGACCGCTTATCTGATTTATGGCCTGACGCTCGGTCCGGAGCCGCCGGTCAGCGCAGCGGCCTTCATTAGGGAAATCTTTACGACGGGCGCGGGCTGGACAATGTTGATAGCCGGCGTGGCCGCGGGCTTCGTCTTTGCGGCCGTCGTGCTTGCGATCAGTTTCGTGTCTTTCCCGCTGCTGCTGGATCGTCACGTGGGTGTTCCGAAAGCCGTGATTGCATCTGTGGATATTGCCATGAAGAGCCCCGTGGCCGTTGCCGCCTGGGGTGCGATAGTCGCAGCCTTGCTCGCGGTGGGCGTAATCACGTTGTTCCTCGGATTGATCATCGTGCTGCCGGTTCTGGGCCACGCGTCTTGGCATTTGTATAGGCGCGCCGTGGTCCGCGCAGAGAAGACGGGCTAGAACCAATCTGCAGCGATGTAGTCTATTTATTGGTAGCAGATGATTTCGTTCCGGCCTCCGTTTCGCCACGGCCGAAAGTGCCTTTGCCTATCATTCCCGGCGGCCCCTAACCCAGTATGGGGATTGGTCCCGTGCCGCCTTCCGGTGCGATTTGGGCAGCCGGAGATGCCCCGAGTTCGGCCCAGATCGGCAGGTGATCGGATGCGCGCCGCGCGCGGCTATTGTCTATAACGCCTGCATCCTTGACATTCAGGTCTGTGGAAAGGGCGAAACGGTCCAGCTTTGCGATTGGCCGTGCCGCGTGAAAGCTGTTCCCAGGGGCCAGGATATTGAAATTCCCGGCCAGCCCTTCGAGGCCTTTGGTGTCGGACCACTCGTTGAAATCGCCTGTGATGACTGTCGGGCGGTTGGGTCTGTTTGCGATCGCATCCTGAATATAGGCAATCTGGCGTATCCGGTTCTTGCGAAGCAGTCCCAGATGCACAGTGACCAACCGGACCGAAAGTCCGTTTTTCAGGTTGATGTCGGCAATAATCGCCCCGCGCGGCTCCAGCCCGGGCAGATCGAGGCATTCCACATCTCCGAAACTTGCATCCGGCTTAATCAACAGGGCATTGCCGTGCCATCCGAGACTGGGGCCAGCGCGTCCGATATCAAGCGGCTGCAAGCCGGTTTGACGCTCGATTTGGTCCACAGGCAGCGAAGAAGGCCTGCGCCCGAGCCTTTTATCGGCTTCCTGCAGGGCAATGATATCCATGGAGAGATCGCCCAGAACAGACAGAACCCTTTGAGGGTTCCTTCTGCGGTCCAGTCCGATGCATTTCCGTATATTGTAGCTCGCTATTTTCACTTCGGTCTTTGTGTCTGGTAACTTTCAACATACATAGTGACGAAACGCCGTAATTCCATATCCCCGTGTCGTGAATCCGTTTAGGAACAGCGGTTGGCTGAGAGATGGAATTGAAAGCGTATTGTAATAAGGGTGCCACCAGCAAACAGGAAGCGGAACTTGCAATTTTCTCTGGCAAACAAGGGTCTGGCAACATACGCGGTCTGGATCGTTCTGTTAAGCGCGACGGTCACAGGCCTTGTCAGTTCGAACTGGTCTTTGGCGGCAGTGGGTCTGGTGACGTTTCTGTTGACCTTGTTTCCTGTATTCTTCAGCAACAGATTTGCGGTAAAGCTGCCCGTCAGCTTCGTATCTCTGATCGTAGTCTTTATCTTTGCCACGGTTTTTCTGGGCGAAGCATTTGATTTTTATGAGCAATACTGGTGGTGGGATGTCCTGCTGCATGGCGGCTCCGCGGTTGGTTTCGGCCTGTTCAGTTTCCTGTTGGTTTTCATGCTGTTCCAAGGTGACCGGTATTCGGCGCCGCCCGTGGCGCTGGCGTTTATAACGTTCAGCTGTGCCGTGGCGGTGGGCGTCACATGGGAAATTTTCGAATTTGCGGCAGACCAGCTGTTCGGCCTTAATATGCAGAAGTCCGGGCTTTTGGACACGATGTGGGATCTGATCGTCGACTGCGTTGGCGGTTCGATAGCCGCCCTCGCAGGGTTTCTGTATCTGAAAGAGAAGGAATTGGGTG
>NZ_JBVCWP010000228.1:0-6254 GCF_057460485.1 Boseongicola sp. | reverse complement strand
GAAATCGAAGTCTACGGGGACATCATCCGGGACCTCCGGGCCTTCCATGATGAAATCGGTCATCTCGACGGTTGGGTAGTCGAAGTCATACCGCAAGTTGTCTGGTGTCCCGGAGGCAATCAGCTTGGCGTCGGGCTGACGGATGGTGAAGCCGACAATGCCGTCTTCGCCGTCCGGGCCGGTGACGTTGAGTGTGAGGGTAAGTTCGTCGTCCATATCGACCGTGACTGTGCCGTCGCCGTTGTCAGCAAAGGTCAAGGTGCCAAGCTCCCAGACGGAGGCGCCGTCTGCGACGGGAATGGCGGCGGAAAGACCGATGATTGAGATGGCATCGCCGTCATTGCTGGTGCGGTCGAATGTCAGGTCGGCACCGTAGCGTGCGAGGAGAGACTGCCAGTCGTCCCAGACTTCGGACGGGGTGATATCGGCGAGGGCAGGACCTGCTGCGAGAGCCAGGGCAGAGGTCAACGTGAGGGTGCGAAAGAAAGGCATAATATAAGTCCGGTTCAAAATTCGGGGGTGTCGACACAATCCTGTGTCCGCCAAGGGGCGTCAAGGCAAGGGTTTTGCCGCGACGACAGGTGGGATAAGCGTGGCGATGTTAACACGCAGTAAGGCAAAAATGAGGTCTGAGATGTCTGTTCTTGGCAAGACAGTAATGATTACCGGGGCAAGTCGGGGGATCGGCGCGTCTGCAGCAGAGGTGTTCGCAGGGGCTGGGGCAAATGTGGTTTTGGTGGCGCGCGGCGGTGAGGCGATCACGGAGATCGCGGGGTCTATAGGGGATCAGGCGCTGGCCGTTCCCTGCGACGTCAGCGATTATGCGCAGGTTGAAGCGGCGGTTCAGGCGACAGAAGCGGCTTTTGGGCCGGTGGATATATTGGTAAACAACGCCGGTATGATCGAGCCAGTAGCGCATCTTTCCGCGATTGCGCCGGGCGATTGGGACCGGGTGATTGATGTCAATCTGAAGGGTGTTTTCTATGGCATGCGCGCTGTTTTGCCGGCGATGATCGCGCGGGGGTCAGGGACGATTTTGAACATCTCGTCGGGGGCCGCGACCAATCCGATTGAGGGATGGTCGCATTACTGCACCTCGAAGGCCGGCGTTTTGATGCTGACCCGCATGGGCGACAAGGAAAACCGCGAACATGGGGTTCGCGTGATTGGGTTGTCGCCGGGAACAGTCGCAACCGAGATGCAGCGCGAGATTAAGGCCAGTGGGGTAAATCCTGTTAGTCAGCTGGACTGGTCGGTCCATATCCCGCCTGAATGGCCTGCGCGGGCATTGGTGTGGATGTGTGGTTCGGATGCGGATGCATATTTGGGGCAAGACATTTCGCTGCGTGATGACGCTATCCGCCGCACGGTTGGGTTGATTGAATGATTGAGACGGCGGTTGATGGGCGTGTCTTGACGCTGACGCTTAATCGTCCAGAGAAGGCGAATGCGTTGACGCTTGAGATGCTGAGGACGCTGGCCGATCAGTTTGAGCGCGTGGACCCAGATGTTTGTGCCGTGGTTTTGACCGGTACGGGCAAGGTGTTCAGTGCTGGTGCCGATTTGGACGCCGCGCGGGCCGGGTTGGCAATTGATCCGGTTTGGGAGCGATTGTCGCGGGCGGTTGCGGGATGCCCCGCGTTGACTGTGGCCGCAATGAATGGAACGGCTGCGGGGGGCGCCTTGGGCATGGTGCTTGCCTGCGATTTGCGGGTCGCGGTGCCGGGAGCGAAGATGTTTTACCCGGTGATGAAGCTGGGATTTTTGCCGCAACCGTCGGATCCGATGCGGTTGGTCGCTTTGGGCGGCGTGTCGGCAGCGCGACGCGTGTTGCTGGCCGGAGAGCGGCTGGACGCTGCGTCCGCGCAGGCGCTTGGGTTGCTGGATGCGATTGCGGACGACTGTGTTGCGGCGGCACATATGATGGCGGCGGATGCCTGTGCGGCGGGGCAGGAGCATGTGGCCGCGATCAAGACGATGATCCCGCGCTAACGATGTTTGCGACGCTTTCCGGGGGGTTTGGAGTGGACGTCGGGCGGTCTTTTGGGTGACCCATACGAGGAAGGTCTTCAGCCTTGAATGCTCGCGGAGTGCCTCGGGCGTATGGGAGGCGCGGGCAAGCTCGGTTTTGGTGAGCGTGACATGAATTTCGGTGTGACAAATCTGATGAAGTAAAACGGTTGGGCCTCCCTTGCCGCCCCGGAGTTTGGGGACGAGGTGTTGGAGGCTTTGTTTGGCCTGCGCCAATAGAGGACGCAGGCAAAGAGAGCAAAAGGGATCGCTCATGGATAATACATCTGGACGTGCCGGGGATTTTGACAAGGTCGAGGCATTGGTGGTGGGCGGCGGACCAGCAGGGTTGGCGGCGGCGGAGGTGATGTCGGCGCGCGGCTTGTCTGTTGTCGTTGTCGACGCGATGCCTTCCGTCGGGCGTAAGTTTCTGATGGCGGGGAAATCGGGTCTGAACCTGACGAAGGACGAACCCTTGGCGGCGTTGTTGGCGCGGTACGGGGATGGGTCGGTGGCGTTCGCTGAGGCGGTTAAAGCGTTTGGGCCGGAGGCAATTGTCGCCTGGGCACGCGAGCTTGGTGAGCCGGTGTTTACCTGGTCTACAGGACGGGTGTTTCCGAAGGCGATGAAGGCCTCGCCACTTTTGAGGCGCTGGATGGGGCGTTTGGGTGAGCAGGGCGTCGAGGTGCGCGCGCGTTGGCGCTGGACCGGCTGGGACGGCGATGCCTTTGTGTTTGCGACGCCGGAGGGCGAGCGTCGGATTGAGGCTTCGGTTGCGGTGATGGCGCTGGGCGGTGGCAGTTGGGCGCGGCTTGGGTCGGACGGGGCCTGGACGGATATTTTTGCGGCGTCTGGCGTGACATGCCGGGCGTTTCAGGCGTCGAATGCGGGGCTTTTATTGGACTGGTCGCCGCATATGGCGGCGTATTTTGGGTCACCGGTGAAGGGCGTGGCCTTGGGCGCGGGCGATGTGGTCAGCCGGGGCGAGTGGGTTGTGACACAGCGCGGAATTGAAGGTGGCGGCGTCTACGAGGTCACGCGCGCGATGCGCGAAGGTGCGGCGCTTTCGGTGGATTTGTTCCCTGATTTAACGGTTGAACAAGTGGCTGTGAAGTTGTCGCGGGATCGCGGGAAATTGAGCGTCTCTAACTATTTGCGCAAAGCGCTGAAGCTGACGGAGGTGCAGCGGGCGTTGTTGATGGAATGGGGCCGACCATTGCCGGAGGGCGTGGCTTTGGCGGCATTGATTAAGGCTCTGCCGGTGCCGGTTCGGGTGGCGTTTCCGTTGGACGAGGCGATTTCAACTGCGGGCGGCGTCGCTTGGGACGCCTTGGACGGGTTTATGCTGCGCGATCGCCCAGGGGTGTTTGCGGCCGGAGAAATGCTGGATTGGGATGCGCCGACGGGCGGCTATCTGATCACGGGATGTCTGGCGACAGGGCGGGCTGCAGGCGCTGCTGCGGTGAAGTTTCTCGCGCGTTAGAGCGACCAGTCGATCTGGGGGCCTGCGGGGATGATGCCGAGGGGGTTTCTCAGCTCGGATTGGGAATGATAGCCATTTTTGTAGACCTCAAAGCGGACGGTGTCGGCGATACCCGGCATGGCGTAAAAGCGGCGCGCGTAGGTCCATAAGGCAGGGTAGTCGGTGATCCGGCGGATATTGCATTTGAAAGCGTAGTGATACGCGACATCGAAGCGCGCAAGGGTCGGGAACAGGCGCAAGTCGGCTTCGGTCATCTGATCGCCTGCGAGCCATTTGGTTTTCTGGAGTTGAGCGTCTATGGCGTCGAGTGTCTCGAAGACTTCGGCCACGGCGATGTTGTAGGCGTCTTGGGTGCGCGCGAACCCTGCCCGGTAGACCCCGTTATTGAGGGTCGGGTAGATGCGGTCGTTCCAGGCGTCGATCTGAGGGCGTAAGGGTGCGGGGTAAAGGTCGGGCCCTTTGTTGAACGTGAGGAACATCCGGATGATGTCCGCGCTTTCGTTCGACACGATTTGGCGGGTTTCGCGGTCCCACAGGACGGGCATGGTGCAGCGACCGGTATAGCCGGGGTGTTGGTGAGCGTAGACCTCGTGGATGGCTGAGACGCCAAGCTCGGGGTCTGAGTATTCTCCGGTTTCGTCGAAGACCCAGCCTTGGTTGGTGCGACGGGGGCGGGCGAAGGAGACGGAGATGTCGTTCTTAAGTCCGAGAATTTCGCGGGCGATGAGGGCACGGTGGGCCCAGGGGCAGTTCCAAGCGACATAAAGATGATAGCGGCCCGCAGCGGGCGGGAAGGGGCCGTCGGGGGTGATCCAGTCACGGATTTTGGCCTCGGCGCGCTTGAATTCACCACCATTGGGGGTGTCTGCGCCGGGGTCTTCCATGTGGTAGGTGCCGTTGATCATCACGCCCATTTTGGTGCTCCCTGTTCGATAGCGGAAGACATAGAGCGTTTGAAGCGGTCTGGCGACGCGCAGGGGGTGTGCGTCAGGCGCCGGGTTGGAAAGTAGACACCAGAATCACCCAGGATTCGGCGGGCCGGATCATGGTGTAATGGTGACGCCAGCTGCGTTCCAAAGTGCCATCCCCTCGCAAAAGCTCCCAGTTGGCAGTGATCAGCGCAACGTGAGAGCCCTGGGTGGTGAGGTCTGAACCGGCCAGACGCACAGTCGCCACGCTTGCCTGAAGAAGGGCTGCACGACGCTGCTCGTTGAAGGCGATGAGGTCGGTGGCGGCTGAAAGGGTTTCGTGGCTGCCGTCAGCGTGGATCATGTGACAGGGCAGGCTAAAGAACCGCGAGAGCGCATCACAGCCAATCGATCCGGCAATGACGGCTTGCCAGGTGTCGCAGTAGAGCCTTGGGAAATCCTTGAGGGTGGTTGCAGTCATGCTAGCGGTTCTTTTGCGACGCAGTCCAAGCGGCGCGCGCTTTCATGCGGTCGAGGTAGGACGTTGAGGTTTCGGCTAGATCGTGCGCGTCGGTGGCCCAGAACAGGCAGTGTGCTGCAATGATATCGGCGATGGTGAAGGTATCGCCACCGAAGAAATCCGCGCCGTCGAGAAGGCGGATAAATTTCTCTTCCGCCAGTTTAAAATCAACCTCCAGCAAGGGAAAGACCTCGGGGTGGCGCATGTCTTTGGGCAGGACGTAGCTATGGCGCGAACGCATCCAAAGCGGGGCTTCGAGTTCGGTCAGAAGAAATGCGATGCGGGCGTCCATTTTGGCACGGGCATGGCTGCCGGGGCTGTGGGTGAGGCGATTTTCTCGGTCCGAGAGGTGGTAGAGGATCGCGGTGGAATCGGTGAGGACCGCGTCGCCATCTTTGAGGACGGGGACCTGCTTCAATGGGTTCAGCGCATTAATCTCGGGGGAATGAGGGCGCGCGATCTGGTGATCGTAAGAAAGGCCCAGTTCTTCGAGACACCAAAGAACGCGGGACGTACGGGTGGCGGTGGGTCCAACGACGGTCAGGGTCATCTGCGGTTCATCCATGCGATTTTTAGGAGTGTGCGCTCCATGAGCGCCATGTCGGGGGCGCGGTTTGTTGAGCGCAGCGTGAGGTCGGTATCCAGAAGGAGCGCCAGCGCGCGTTCGGTCTTGTGCATACCCCATGCGGCCGCCTGGCGTTGGATGCGGTCGCGTCGGGGGCCGAAGACGGGCGGGCGCAATTTGGCGATGCCCTGGCCGGGGCCTCCGGGGTCGGACGCGACGATGTGGAGCGTTTTGAAGTGGCGGGTCGCACCGATGCACAGGCCAACCGCCCCGATGCCCTGAGCCTGAAGCCGTTTCAGAACGGGGCCAATGCGGTGGGCTTCGCCGTCGGCCGCTATGTTCAGAACATCGTCGATGCCCGCCTCGATGGATTGGGGCGCGGAGAGGTCGACTTCTTCGGGGGTAAGCGGGGTGGTGTCGCCGCGTTTGTAAAGGGAGATTTTTTCAAGCGTTTGGCGGAAATCGCCCGGATCGAGGACGCGGGACAAATTGGTGAGCGCCGCCATTGCGTCGGTTGAGATATCTTTCAGGCCAGATTGCGTAAGGGCGGCTTCGATTTCGGCGCGGCTTGGGGGGTCGTCGTAGATGCCGGTGGCGTAGGCGTTCGAGTGGTCCTCGAAGGCCTTGCGAAGCTTGGATTTGGCAGCGAGTTGCCCCGCGGTGACCACGACTTGTGCATCCCCTGTCTGCCAGTCGGAAAGGGCGGCTTTCATCGTTTCGGTGAGGCCGTCGCCTGCGTCCTCGACAAAGACCACACGCGGGCCGGGG
>NZ_JBVCWP010000227.1:0-6255 GCF_057460485.1 Boseongicola sp. | reverse complement strand
GGGCTCCTTGCTGCCATTAGCCGCATCGCAGCGACCCTGCCAAACGATCTCGCCCCGACCAACATGAACGGCCCTTAGCTGCCGCTCGTCGGTCGATCTGATGCTGCGCCGCAGCTTCGCCAGACCGGTCATTCGTGCATCGTGCAGCATCGGTTACTATGGAAGGAAAGCAGACATTCGCTGCGGCGAAGGCCGTTGGGGGGTCTTGGGTTGCGGGCTTGTCATACAAACAATTTCCCTGTTGGGCTCGGGTCGCAAGAGCCGCTTCTGGTAGGCTGGTTGGTGGCGGAGAAATTCGAGCGGTAGCTTGCGAACTTCTTTTAGGCAGGTGTCGAGTTGATACAGGTGATGGCGAGCGCATGTGGGTATCGTCACCTACTGAAATTCATTGCAGATGATTTGAGCACGCGGAAGAACGACACAGCTGGACTTTTTGGGCAAGCGCTTTTCTGGAGTTGGCAAACGGCAGATTCTTTGGTTTTTGGAAGGATTTCTTACATCAATCACACGCTGTTTCCATGGGTGCATTGGTCTGCATGACGCGTGGTCAGAACGAGTTTGAAATACTGGACTCTTGCGCTGGGCGGGCGCAGTCTCTGTTTTATCAAGAAACAACAGGGAGCCTTTCCATGAAGCATATTAGAAATTCCGCCCTCGCGACTTTGGTCGCTACCACCATGCTTGCGTCGCCAGTTCTGGCGGCCGGTACACACCCGACGACCGGGGAACCGCTCGCGGATGACCAAACCTTCACCTATCGCGTGCTGGACGAACACAGCTCCGTTGATCCGCAGGTTGTGGAAGATGTCACCGGCGCCGAAGTCGTGCGCGATCTTTTCGAAGGCCTTATGAACCAGGACGAAGACGGCAACCTTGTGCCGGGTGTCGCGACCGGGTTCACGACGAATGACGACAAGACCGTGTATACATTCACTTTGCGTGGCAACGCCAAGTGGTCGAACGGTGATCCGGTGGTTGCGGGTGATTTCGTCTACGCCTGGCAGCGCGCTGTCGATCCTGAATTGTCCTCGCCTTACGCTTGGTACATGGAGATCACGTCGATCGAAAATGCTGCCAAGATTATCGCAGGCGACGCACCGATCACTGATCTTGGTGTGAAAGCAATCGACGACCGAACTTTGGAAATCACACTGTCAGCGCCGTTGCCATATTTTGCGACGATGACGACGCATTCGACATTGTTCCCCGCGCCGCGTTCGGTAATTGAGGCGCATGGCGCTGACTGGACCAAGCCCGAGAATATCGTGTCAAACGGTGCTTATGTCCTGACCGAACATCTGCCCAACGAGCGGTCCGTTCGCGAGCGCAATCCTATGTATTGGGATAATGAGAACACGATCATCGATAAGGTCGTCGCCCTTGTGATCAACGACGAGAATGTCGCTTTGACGCGTTATATGGCGGGCGAGCTTGACCGGACTGAAGTGCCGGCAGGTCAGTTCCCGCGCCTGAAGGAAGAACATCCGGAAGAGGCGATCAGTTTCCCGCGTCTGTGCAACTATTATTACACGTTTAACCTTTCGAATGATGGCCCGGAGCAATTCAAGGACGTGCGCGTGCGCAAGGCCCTTGCGATGGCTGTGGATCGCAAGATCATCGTAGAGAACGTGCTGGCAGGTGGTCAGCCAGAAGCCTACAGCTTTACGCCCGCTGCGGTTGCCAACTTCGAGCCGCCTGCATCGGAAATGGCGTCGATGACGCAAGCCGAGCGTGATGCGAAAGCCAAGGAACTGCTGGCAGAGGCAGGCTATGGTCCCGACAATCCGCTCAAGTTCAGCATGATCTACAACACATCGGAATCTCATAAGAAAATCGCAGTGGCGATGAGCCAGATGTGGAAGCAGAAGCTGGGTGTTGAAGCCGAACTTGGCAACATGGAGTGGAAGGTTTTCCTTGAAACACGTGGCAACCAGGACTTTGAACTGGCGCGTGGTGCATGGTGTGGCGACTATAACGAGGCGTCCACGTTCCTCGATCTTCTGACGACGCCGTCAGGATACAACGACGGTAAGTTCTCTAGCGCGGAGATCGACAGTCTGATGACGCAAGCCCGCACCGCGAGCGAGACGTCGGACCTCTACACGCGGGTTGAGGCGATCATTGCGCAGGAACAGCCTGTGATTCCGATCTATCACTATGCCGGTGTCTATATGCTGGACAGCGATGTCGGGAACTGGCCTGTGAACAACGTCGAGCAGAACTGGTACTCGAAAAGCCTCTACAAAATCGCTGAATAAACCAAGCGTTTGAACGGCTTCCCCCGTCGCACAGTTGTGTGGCGGGGGCGGCTAACTCATTGGAAATTATATGCTCGGTTATTCGATCCGTCGCCTTTTGGCGGCCATTCCGACGCTGCTGTTGCTGATCGCGGCGTCCTTCGTCCTGATACAGGTTGCCCCCGGTGGCCCCTTCACATCCGAGCGGCCACTGCCGCCGCAAGTTCTTGCCAATATTGAGGCACGATATGGGCTGGATCAGCCGATGTGGAAGCAGTTTTGGGATTACCTTTACAACATAGTGTTTCATTTTGATTTCGGACCATCCTTCAAGTTCAAGGACCGCGATGTGAATGACATCATCGCGCAAGGCTTTCCGATCTCGCTGACCTACGGGTTCCTATCGTTTCTGGCGGCAACTTCAGTTGGTGTGACCTTGGGTGTGGCGGCAGCGATCCGGCACAACACTTGGATCGATTATTTTGCTGTCTCATTAGGTATTGCTGCACAGGCGCTGCCGAACTTCATCATGGGACCAATCCTTATTTTGGTCTTCACACTCTATCTTGGCTGGTTACCAGGCGGTGGCTGGAACGGGGGTGCATGGCCGTATCTGATCATGCCGGTGATCGCACTTTCGACCTCCTACATGGGGTCCATCGCAAGGATCACCCGGTCGTCGATGCTGGAGGTTCTGAACTCGAATTATATTCGTACGGCGCGGGCCAAGGGCATCCCGGAACGCCAGATCATCTGGAAGCACGCGATGAAGCCGACGCTGTTGCCGGTCGTGTCCTACCTAGGGCCGGTCTTCGTTTATGTGCTGACGGGGTCGGTGTTCGTGGACATCTATTTTTCGACTGGAGGTTTGGGACAAGCCTATGTCGGCTCGGCGTTGAGCCGGGATTATTCGGTGCTGTTGGGGGTCACGATCCTTTATGGCGGGCTGACTGTTCTGGTGAACCTTATCACGGATCTTGCTTATGCCTGGTTCGATCCGAAAATCCGGTATTGAGGGGGCTGACATATGTTTGGAAGCTCCAAAAAGACGATAGAATTGGCGGAAGCAGTGAACGAGCAGGCTGTCGTTGGCCGTTCGCTCTGGCGGGATGCCTATGACCGGTTCACCAGCAACAAGGCGGCGATGGTCTGTGTGGCGACCCTTGGGTGTATCGTGTTGTTCACGCTGGCAGGGCCTTTTTTCGCGGTCTGGGATAACGAAACGATCGACTGGACCGCGATGGGCGATGTGCGCGGACTTGGGGCGCCGTCGGTCGAGAGCGGGCATTTCTTCGGAGTCGATGATCTGGGGCGTGATCTTTACAGCCGCGTTATTCAGGCGACGACAACGTCACTTCTGGTAGGGCTTATCGGCGCGGCGATGGCCCTGATTGTGGGGACGCTTTACGGGATTGTCGCTGGCTATCTTGGGGGTCGGATCGACGGACTAATGATGCGCTTTGTCGATATCCTTCTGGCGATCCCTTCGACACTGGTGATTATCCTGTTGCTGGTCGTCGCGGGGCGATCGTTCATCATGTTGTTCGTGGCGCTGGGCGCGGTCAGTTGGCTGACGATGGCACGGATTGTGAGGGGGCAGACGCTGACCTTGAAGAACCGTGATTTCATCGAAGCGGCGCGGGCGGCGGGCGTTGGCGAGTTCACAATCATGATACGCCATATTCTGCCGAACCTGCTTGGCGTAGTGATCGTCTATGCGTCGCTTTTGGTGCCAGAGATGATTTTGGCCGAGAGCTTTATCTCGTTCCTGGGGCTGGGCATTTCGGAACCCTACACGTCGCTCGGTGCCTTGATCGCCGAAGGGGCCGGGACGATGGCCTATGGCACACTGTGGCAGTTGCTTTTTCCGCTGTTTTTCTACGTCACGATCATCATCACCATGTTTTTCATCGGAGATGGTTTGCGTGATGCGCTTGACCCAAAGGATCGCTGACGATGGCCTTGTTTTCTGTTCGTGATCTGAACGTGTCTTTCACCACGCAGGACGGCATGATCGATGCGGTGAAGGGCGTTTCCTTTGATATTGAGGCGGGGGACTGCCTTGGGATTGTTGGCGAAAGTGGCTCGGGCAAAAGTCAGACGTTCATGGCCGCGATGGGGTTGATGCCGAAAAACGGGCTGGCTACGGGCTCGGTTCAATTGATGGGTCGCGAGATGCTGAATGTTTCGATTCCGGAGCTGAACAGTCTGCGTGGGCGTGACATTTCGATGATCTTTCAGGATCCGCTAACGGCGCTTACGCCGCATCTGAAGATCGTCAATCAGATGGAAGAAGTGCTGCGGTCTCATCAGGGATTGTCGGGCCGGGACGCCGAAAAGGTCGCTTTGGGTTGGCTGGACAAGGTGCAAATCCCCGAGGCGAAACGTCGGTTGGATCAGTACCCGCACGAGCTTTCGGGAGGCATGCGACAGCGCGTAATGATTGCCATGGCAATGCTCTGCAATCCGAAAGTGCTGATCGCAGATGAGCCGACCACGGCGCTTGATGTCACGGTGCAGGCCGAGATTCTGGACCTGATGGTGGGGCTTCAAAAGGAAGAAGGCACGGCGATTGCCTTGATTACGCATGACATGGGCGTGGTGGCGCGAATGTGCCGCGATGTGCATGTGATGCGGCATGGAGAATTTGTGGAAAGCGGCTCGGTGGACGAGATTTTCTCGGCGCCGAAGAAGGACTACACCAAGTCCTTGCTGACGGCGATGCCACGTCTCGATTCCGACGACGCACCACACGCGGTTGCGGCGGACGCCGAGACGATATTGAACGTGGACGATGTGATGGTGCATTTCCCGATTAAACAGGACCGTGGGTTGTTTAGTGGGACGGTACTGTTGAAGGCCGTGAATGGTGTCAGCTTTGATCTGCGCGCGGGCGAGACTTTGGGGGTCGTCGGTGAAAGCGGCTGCGGAAAGTCGACGCTTGCACGGGCGGTTTTGCAGCTCATACCCCCGACTGCCGGAGCGGTGACTTGGCTGGGACAGGACCTGGTCGGGTTGACGTCTCATGCATTGAAGTCGAGACGCAAGGACCTGCAGATTGTGTTTCAAGACCCCTTAGCGAGCCTTGATCCGCGGATGACAATCTCTGCCTCGATCGCAGAACCTTTGCGAACTTTCCGGCCAGAGTTGACGTTGGCTGAGCGCAAGATGGAAGTGGCTAAAATGATGGAGCGTGTGGGCTTGGACGCGCGCATGGTGAACCGCTATCCACATGAATTATCTGGGGGTCAGAACCAGAGAGTTGGCATTGCGCGGGCCATGATCAATCGGCCGAAGCTGGTCATCTGTGATGAGGCTGTTTCGGCCCTCGATGTGTCGATACAGGCACAAATCCTGAGGCTTTTGAAAGGCTTGCAAGACGATTTTGGTATGGCGATGATCTTTATCAGCCATGACTTGTCGGTCGTGCGAGCCGTGTCGAACCGGGTCATGGTTCTGTATCTGGGACGAGTGGTCGAAATGGCGGATCGCGATGCGCTTTATGACGAGCCTCGCCACCCTTATACGAAATCTCTGATTTCGGCGGTGCCAATCCCGGACCCTCATCTTGAGCGCACACGGCAGCGGCTGCGTATCCCCGGAGAATTGCCTTCGCCTTTGGATCCGAAAGCAGCGTTGAGGTTTATTCCGTCGCGGCTGACGTCCGATGCGGCCTATCAGCCAAGGCTCAAGGAAGTTTCATCCGGGCATTTTGTCGAAGAGCACGATCCCCTGGAAAACTTGCTGGACCGGCCAGCTTAGGCCGAGAGCATGAGCGCGCGGGCAGCGGCAAAGTGTCGAGCAAGGGCAGTGTCCTAGCTATCGCTGAAACAGGCATATGTCCGCCTTAGACTGCCCAGTTCATATTGGCTATACATCAGCGCCTCTATGCGGCGAACGTCTGCTTTAGTGTAGGTTTCTCGGACGCCACGCGCGGCGTTTGGGTGGCGCGGAGCGTTGCCTGGCGTCGGAGAAGCGCTCAAGCGGGAAATCGCGGGGTTGGGCTTGGTGGAACAGC
>NZ_JBVCWP010000226.1:0-6263 GCF_057460485.1 Boseongicola sp. | reverse complement strand
CGAGGTGATCCAGGGTTACCGCCGTTTGACGGCCTTTCGCGAACTCGCATAGGAAACCGGGGACCCACGCTATACACGGATCCCCGCAGCACTGGTTCCCCGCGGGGAACCACTTGAAGCCCTGTATCGCAAAATGGTGGACGAGAACCTTGTCCGCAAGGATTTATCCTTTGGTGAGATGGCAAAGCTCGCGCTCTCCTATGCGCAGGATACAGGTTGCGAAATCGGTGATGCGGTCAGCACGCTTTACGCGTCGGCGCTCAAACAGAAGAAAACCTATATCCGCCAATTCGCAAAGGTGATCGGTGAACTGGACGGTTCCTTGAAATTTCCCGAAGCAATCCCGCGCGCTCTTGGTCTGGATCTATATCGACTGTTCGAGACAAATCAGAGAGGCGCTTCCGACCTTAAAGATGCCTTAGCTGCCGATCCGTCTCGTGACGCGGAAGCCGAGCTGGCAATATTGCGGGGGGCATTTACAGTCAAAAAAACAGCAGCGAAGACAGCTGGGCAGTCCATGTCGAAAACTTCGCTTCGCATCGGGTTGCCTCAGGGCGAGATGCGCGTGACAGCTTCGGATGGAAAAGTCGAAATGCGGTTGCCGCGAGATTTCTCTGCCGTCTCCAAAGCGCGTTTGCAGCGGGGGATTGAGGCATTCCTTTCTGCCTTGGATCAGCCAGAGTAATTTTCCCCGGTGCTCGTCGTATCTTGGCCCAAAGTCAGAGCCCCGCGGCCTTCGTCAGGTTCACCCTAAACCTGTCCCTGCGCCGCTGGTACCGGCGGGTCATCTCAGCCGATGCATGGCCAAGTTGCTTCTGGATGTAGCGCTCGTCGACCTCTGCACTCGAAGCCAGACCCGCCCGCAAGCTATGGCCCGAGAACAGGGCAAGCCGATCTTTTTCGGACAGATCACTACGGATGCCCGCGTCCAATACAGTTTGTTTGATCAGCCGTGCGACGTGTTTGTCAGAGAGCCGCGCATCTAGGGCGCGCTTGTTGTCACGGGTCGTCCGGCGGAAGATGGGGCCAAAGTCGATCTTGGCGAACTGCAGCCATTGCTCCAGCGCATGAACTGGGCAGGTTTGATCCGAGGATCCCCTGCCAATCTCGACCTCGCGCCAGCCGGTTTTTCCGCGCAGATAAAGCACCGCCCCCTTATCTTCGATCTCGATCCAGCCACCGCTATCGGGTGTATCATCGCGGCTATGATCAAGGCTCACAATCTCGGTGCGACGCAGCCCACCCGCATAGCCAATCAGCAGGATCGCACGGTCCCTAAGGCCGCGCAGATCAAAGGGCAGGCTGGCCACCATGGCACGGATGTCTTCAGCCAACACCGCTTCTTTCTGGACCGGAGGCCGTGCGTGCTTGCGCCGGATGCCAGCCAGAACAGTCGCGATATGCCGGTCCTTGCGATCAAGGACAAAGCCGCGCTGCTGATAGTTCCAGGCAAGGCCAGACAGGCGGCGCTCGATGGTTGATACCGACAGCGGTCGTGCTGGGCGGGCAGGGGCCTCGGTGTCGGGCGCAGCACAGTTCGCGATATACAGGCCAATCAGTTCAGGGCTTGGAGGCAACGCGTTTGCGCCGCGCCTGCGACACCAGCTCGCAAAATGCGCCCAGTCTTTGGCATACGCCTTGTTCGTGTTCTCAGCCGTTGCCTGACGCGCATAGTCACGTGCTGTATCTACAAGATGGTCGAGAGAACCCGACCCCGCCACATCGTTAGGTAGGTTCAAGTCAGCATCTACAGCCGGGTCTCTCCCTTCTGCTTCGTTGGTCCTAGGCATATCGGAGCGTGATTTGTCGTTATTTTCTGGCTGTCGTTTTTGTTTCATTACTGGACTCTAACCCATTGATTTGATTGTATTCATGTTTCTGTTTCATTCCCAGATTATAGTTTCATTATCGGACATAAGACACTCTTTTGTAGGTTTTGACTATGGTGGATCGCTCAGACATCAACGCAGCAGACGATGCGGCATGGGAACAGGCGGTTGCGCGGGAGGCGGTGATCAGGCCTTTGGCGAGCATGGCCAACCCGGATCGCCGCGAATTCCTCGTCGCCTGCCGACAACTCGGGCTCAAGCGATCCCGCCTCTACGATCTGATCAAAGCATACAAAGCCCGACCGATCACCAGTTCCCTCCTGACAGGCACGGCGGGGACCCAAACGGGCAGCCGGCGGCTTCCGGAAGTGATCGAAGTTGTGATTTCAGAGGCGATTGAAGATTTCTTCAAGTCCCGTCAGAAGCCGAGCATCAATGCGTTGCACAAAGAGGTGCGCAGGCGTTGCGCTCAACAGGGCTTGCGCGCCCCGTGCTGGACCTCAATACGCGACCGTGTAGCGGCGATTGACCCTGCCGAGTTAGTGGCGGCCCGCGAGGGGCCCAAGGCTGCCCGTAGCCGCTATCATCCTGTCCCCGGAATCTATCGGATCGAGCGGGCTTTCGAGGTCGTCCAGATAGATCACACACTGGTGGATGTCATCGTTGTAGATCGTGCGCATCGCCAGCCATTGCAGAGGCCTTGGGTGACGCTGGCCATCGACGTTGCCAGCCGCATGGTGGCGGGCTTTTACCTAACACTGGAACCACCATCCGCCCTATCAGTTTCTTTGGCCATTCAGCACCTGGTGCAGCCGAAACTAGATTGGCTGGACGGTTTCGGTATCGATGCGGATTGGCCGACGGCGGGGCTGCCCGAGACCATTCACGTCGATAACGCCAAGGAGTTCCGCTCAAAAGCAATGCGGCGTGGCGCTGAAGAACATGGGATTTCCCTGCAGTACCGACCGATCGGATCGCCGCATTATGGGGGCCATATCGAGCGGCTGATCGGAACAATGATGGGGGCGGCCCATTTGCTGCCCGGGTCGACCTTTAGCAACATCAAAGACCGTGGTGATTATAACTCTGTGGCGAATTCGGCGATGACGCTGGACGAGTTGGAGCAGTGGTTTGTGCTTGAAATCACCCGTTATCACGCTGAGCGGCATCGGTCCCTTGGTGTTCCGCCGATTTCGGCCTGGCAGGAGGCAGTTCAGAGACGCGATACGCCCTTGCGACACCCCTATGATCCCGAAGGATTCCGGATCGACTTTCTGCCTGCTGTCGAACGTATGGTGCGCCGCGATGGTATCCATCTCTTCGGGTTGAGATACTGGGACGATGTCCTGAGTATTTGGGCTGGCAGGCAGGGGCGACAGTTGCGCGTGTCCTACGATCCGCGTGATCTATCTGCAGTGTTTGTGCGGAGCCCGGATGGTCAGCGATACCCTGTGCGGTTTGCCGATCTGCGGCATCCCCCGATCACATTGGCAGAGCATCGTCGCGCTCAGACCCTTCTGCGCGAGCGGGGTCGGTCGCTTGAGGATGAAAACCTCATTTTCGCAGTGATCGAAGAGCAAAGGGCCTTGGTTGATACAGCTTCAAGCAAGACGCGGGAAGCCAGACGATTTGCGGAACGGCGAGATCGGGCACTGGCTGGCGTCGAGACCGGTGCGATCGAGGAAAATGACCCTAAATATGCAGAATCTGGTGACATCCTCGATGTGCCCACGTTCGAAGTGGAGGAGTGGTCGTGAGCGGGGCAGGGGAGTTCGCGCATCTCGATCCGAACTATCAACGGTTCGCAGCCCTCCCGGATGCAGAGCGTATTGCCTGGATCAGGGCGGACCGCTGGATCGGCTTCGATCAGGCTGGATTGGCGCTTGGATGCCTTGAAAACTTGCTGACCTACCCAACCCGAGACCGGATGCCCTGTCTGCTGATCTATGGCGATACTGGCATGGGTAAGACCAAGATCGTCCGCAAGTTTGAACGCGATCACCCGCCAAAGTTCTGTCAGGTAACCGGTGTTGATCGTCGCCCTGTGGTGGTTGCACAAGTACCATCCGAGCCGATCGAACGGGATCTTTACCGTGAATTGCTTGCCAGTATGGGCGCGCCAGCAATCGCAGGAGGGACATTGGCCCGCGAAAAAGATGTTTGCCGCTCTTTGCTGCGCACGGTCGGTGCGAAGATGATCATTCTCGACGAAGTGAACGGCATGCTGGCCGGTACGTTCCGCCAGCAGCGGATATTTCTCAACGCCATACGGTTTCTGGCCAATGATTTGCGGATCCCGCTGGTCTGCGCAGGGACTGATCTTGCCCGTCAAGCGCTGTTGACAGATGCCCAACTGGCGGAGCGGTTCGAAGCTTTTCATCTGAAGCCCTGGAAGAACGATGCGGTCTTTGCCGGGCTTTTGAAAAGCCTCGGGCACATTCTGCCACTACGTGAACCATCCGATCTGACCAGCGCCGCGACCAGGGCACGGATCCTTATGCTGACCTCCGGTGTGACGGCGCGCATATTTCGTTTGATCGAGACTGCGGCGGAGGCGGCGGTCCTCTCAGGCCGGGAAAGGCTTGATGCCGAAAGCTTCGGGGACAATCTGGTGTTGCCTCTGGTGTCTATGACACTGACTGGTCGCCGCCAGTCGCCCAAAAACATGCAGTCGCGGGTGACGGCATGACGGCGGTGATCCGGCTTCCCGTCGCACCTCGTCCATTCAGTGACGAATTACTCTCGTCTTGGATGGCGCGGGTTGCGACACGCTTTGGTTTGGAGGTGCCTGATATGACGGTGTATTTGGCAGGGCAGGGGGAAACCCTACCGACGCTGCGCCAGATTGATGACACAGCGCCTGACCCGGAACTGCTGAAGATTTGGGCGCGGGGCTGCAGGATCGATCCTGCGCGCCTCGAACGCCTGTCATTGAAATTTCGGCACCACAACCGGCCGCACGATTGGATTTCGGGTAGGGGAGGGGGCGGCGTATCCGTATGTTTGGCCTGCTTTGATGCGGATGTTGCGGCGGGGCGGGACACCTATATTCGGGCCGGTTGGAAGCTGGTCGAGCGGGTTGTGTGCCCGGTTCACAAAGAGATGCTGCTGGGCCGCTGCCTTGAATGCGGTGCCCAACTGCGGGCTTCGTTCAGGTTGCGCACGGGTCTGCTCCGGGTGTTCTGTGCCAAATGCGAGTGTCTTCTCACAGGCAGGGGAGGGGCGCGGGCGGATCGTGCACACACGGCATTTACAGAGGGCACTCTGACGTTTCAGCGGCAGGTCGAGCGGATCATCAATGGTGATGAGGGTCACTTGGCTCTCTTGGAGCGGACAATACGGGCGCTATGGGCACCGCTTGATCGGGCGGGTGCTGCACGTCCTGTCTTGGCGCTTTGGTTCGATGAACCGGGATGGAACTGTCCCTTTGAGGCCCGCGTCGCCGTAGGCGCGCCAGTCCCGCTCCAACATCTTTCCGTTCGCTGGCGTGTCTTGACGCTGGTTATCCTGGGCGATCTCTTTGGGGCAGCAATGGTTCCAGTGGGGACAATGCCAGAGGCGGCCGCGCGGTTGTTCAGGCGTGCTGCGCCAATCCCGCGGACACCCTACGGACGCAGGGAAGCAATCGGCAAGGGAGAGGACCCGATCGACATCGTCACAAGACGAGTCCAGAGATTGAACAAGAACCCAGTCCACCGATGGAATGGAAACTTCGAGGGCGAGCGGGCTGATTTAGGGCGAGTCCGGCCATGAAACTAAAGCGACACAGGCATGGGGATCAGCGTATTATGTCGCGTCCGATAATGCAAACTTATTGGACATAACGGCATCGTACAGGGCAGGGCGGTTATGCAGATATATGCTGGATAAAAGCGCCGCTAAGAGGTAGCCTTCGCGCATGAAGCACGCGCTAACCCCTCTTGATGCCGACAACGGTACACTACCCTCGATGCCACGGTGGGTCACCTCTGCACGGGGCGAATCCCTTGAAGATGTGGCGTTTTTGTCGGGCGCGGCGCTCGGTCATCTGCATCTTGTGCTGGCGCGGGCGGACGTCCCCCAGAGCTTGTTACGAGAGCGCATGGCGCTGCGCGCAGCAGAGGCCAGTGTGGCCCTGTCGGGACGGTCCGAGCGGGCCGCAGACCTGCGCGATGCTGTCCACTTGCTGCGGCCCGGCGATCTGCCCGGGCCGGCGGGGGAACTCTATCAGTACTGGCGGCTGGCTGTCGAACGGCCGGTCTCGGTCACCGCGCTGCACCGTGCCTTACCGACCTATTCTGAGACCGAACTCGCGGTATGGCTCGGCAGACCTGGTGCGGGGCAGGGTGGCCCCGTCGGCCGGGCGTCATCCGTACTTGAGGCGGTGATGTCGGACCATCCGCGCGCGGAGCATGTGGCGCTCCTTCTGGCGGATGCGGCGCTGGCGCAGACCTT
>NZ_JBVCWP010000225.1:0-6269 GCF_057460485.1 Boseongicola sp. | reverse complement strand
CCCCATTTGCCAATCCCACGCCACCATATACCCAAAACTGCCGCGGCATCATCTGCCGACAAGCGCTCGGGTTGATCGCAGAAGGCTCGAAGCAACATCAGTATACCATGGAACACATTGAATTCGTTTAGATAAATTCTTGTACTTCCACAAAACCGGCCTATTTTAAGGGTAGGTCAGCAGATAAACCGACGCAAAGAGAATAAAATGCCCAAATATAACAAATCCTTCGGCCTTACCCCTGACGACGTTGACTTGATCGAAACCGCGCTGCGCAAAGCAAAACGCGAAGCCGATATCGACACACGCGAGGTGTCCGAACTGCTTGGACGACTTCACAACCAAAAAGTCTTCTACCGTCCCCCAGGTACATACGTCGGCGGCTAGCGCGCTCGCTCAGCCGTATTTTTCAGGGCCGAACCACTGATACTCGTTGTAGCGGTCGCCATGGGCCCAGCCCAAAGGCAACGCCGCCTCAATTGCGGCCACATCGTCCTCAGACAGCTCCAACTCTGCGCCCCGGATCAATTCCGCCAGGTGCGGCACCGACTTCGTTCCGGGAATTGGCACAACATGGTCGCCCTTCGCGCGTGTCCAAGCCACCGCCAAAGCCGCCGCAGGCTCTCCCATTTTGCGCGCCAAAGCGAGAAACGGCTTCACCGCTTCAAGGTTCGCTGAATAATTCGGCTCCTGAAACCGCGGATTCCCGTTCAAAAACGGAATTTCATCAAGGGCCCCCCGCGTAAAGGGCGCATCCGTCAAAAAGGACCGACCCACCGGCGAAAAAGCCACCAAGGTTACACCCAATTCCGCGCAGGTTTGCACCAACCCCAATTCGCAGGCGCGCGTTGCCAAGGAATACTCCGACTGCACAGCCGCAACAGGGTGTTCCCCGTGCGCCGCCCGCAAAGACGTGGGCGCAATCTCGGAAAAGCCAATCGCCTTGATCTTCCCCTTCTTAACCAAACGCCCAAGCGATCCCGCAACGTCCTCAATCGGGATCTTGGCTTCGCGACGATGCACATAAAACAGATCAACGTGATCAATCCCAAGCCGCGCAAGCGAGCCGTCCAGCTCCGCCTCCAGATAATCGCCCTCATTGTTGAACCGCCGCTCGGGCGCGCCCACAATACCTGCCTTCGTCGCAATTACCCAGTTGTCGCGCATGCCCGGCCGATCTTTCAGCCATGCCCCGATGATCTCTTCGGATCGGCCTTCACCATAAATATTCGCCGTATCAAGATGCGTGACACCTGCGTCAAACGCCGCGTCCAGCACCGCGTTCGACTTCTCTTGCGTGGTACCGCCATAAGCACCCGCAAACGACATCGCCCCCAAACCAAACTGCGTAATTTTCGGCCCGCCCCGGCCAAGTGTCGTTGTCTTCAAGTCGCTGTTCCTTCCAGTTTTTCCTCAACCACAGACACAGCAGCCGCCAAGGCCGCCTCAATATCCATGTCTGTCGTATCAATCACAACCGCATCTTCCGCCGCGCGCATCGGCGCATCCGCCCGACCCATATCACGGGCATCTCGTTTCAAAACTTCGTCCAACACGCCATCAAAATCAGCCGCCTGACCGCTTTCGCGCAATTCATCATACCGCCGCCGCGCCCGCACATCCGCACTGGCCGTCACGTATAATTTCACCTGTGCCGTGGGACAGATCACTGTCCCAATGTCGCGTCCGTCCAGAACCGCCCCACCATCGCGGCGCGCAAAGCTGCGTTGAAACGCAACCAATGCGGCCCGCACCTCCGGGATGGTCGCTACCTGGCTGGCAAGCTCGGCTACCGCCTGAGTGCGCAGCCCGTCGCGCGCTAAATCATCGGCAGTGACAGCCTCAGCCGCCACTTGCGGTGACCACCCAGTTTCCAAAACCTTCCGCGCGCTGGCGCGATACAACAACCCGGTGTCCAGATGCGCAAAGCCAAACCGCGCGGCCAAAGCCTTGCTGATCGTCCCCTTGCCCGCTGCCGCAGGCCCATCGATCGCCACTGAAAACTGCAATACCGCGCTCCTTCTTTATGGATACTTTATGGATAAAATATCCCAGCAGAGGGCCTAACGCGAGGGGGGACGGCATCCCCCACTCCCTAATTGTCAATAAAAGTCAGACCGCGCGGGTCAACGCCTCAACCAAATCGGTCTTCTCCCACGAGAAACCGCCATCCGCCTCAGGCGCACGACCAAAGTGTCCGTATGCCGCCGTACGTTGATAAATCGGCTTATTCAGCTCAAGATGCTCGCGAATGCCGCGCGGGCTTAAATCCATCGTTGCCTTCACAGCCTTTTCAATCATCTCAGGCGGAACCTCACCTGTGCCGAACGTATCAGCGTAAACAGATAGCGGCTTAGACACCCCAATCGCATATGACAGCTGAATAAGACACTTCTCAGCCATGCCCGCCGCCACAACGTTCTTGGCCAGATACCGCGCCGCATAGGCCGCTGAGCGGTCAACTTTCGTCGGGTCTTTCCCCGAAAACGCGCCGCCACCGTGCGGAGCAGCGCCCCCATAGGTATCCACAATAATCTTACGCCCGGTCAGACCAGCATCCCCGTCGGGACCGCCTATCACGAAAGTTCCCGTCGGGTTCACCCACCATTCGGTGCCATCCGTCAGCCATCCATCTGGCAGAACTTCGCGAATATAGGGCTCTACAATAGCGCGGATATCAGCGCTTGATTGGCTCTCATCGGCGTGCTGCGTCGACAAAACAATCGATGTGACCTCAACCGGCTTACCATTCTCATATCGCAGAGAAATCTGGCTTTTGGCATCCGGGCGAAGCGTTGGCTCCTGCCCGGATTTACGCACATCTGCCAACCGCTTCAAAATTGCATGGGCATAATGGATCGGTGCCGGCATCAACTCGGGCGTCTCATCCACCGCATAACCGAACATGATCCCCTGATCGCCCGCGCCCTCGTCCTTGTTGCCACTGGCATCCACACCCATTGCGATATGAGCCGACTGCTTGTGCAGCAGATTGGTAATCTTGCACGTAGCGTGGTGAAATTTGTCCTGCTCATACCCGATATCGCGGATGCACTCGCGCGCAATCCCCTCGATCCGGCCCATGTAGTCATCAAGCCGTCCGGCATCGCTCAGGCCAACTTCGCCACCGATGACCACCTGGTTTGTGGTTGCAAAAGTTTCGGCCGCAACCCGTGCTTCGGGTTCCTCGGTCAAAAACGCATCAAGCACCGCATCCGAGATACGATCACACAGTTTATCAGGATGCCCTTCCGAGACGCTCTCGGAGGTAAAAATGTAGTTCTGCCGGTTCATGGGATAGTGCTCCGTTGTCAAAATAAACCGTCACGTCAGGAAGCCGTTGTGACAGATGGTTCGCGTTAAGGCGTTCACGATCCCTTTGCAAGAGTGTTGCGACGTAGCGCGACATTAAGCACGGTCAGCGTTACCAAAAGTAGAATGGCGATGGGAATGTCGCCTATCTGACCATAAATCGTCGGTTCCCGCTTGCCCGGCAACGCAACATCAAGAAAGCCCGCCTTGCCCAAGACCAACGCAGCCACGACCTCGCCGCGCGCATCAATCACCGCAGATACGCCAGTGTTCGCCGCACGGAGAAACGGCACCCCCTGTTCGACCGCGCGAAAGCGCGCCTGATCAAGGTGCTGAAACGGGCCTGAAAACGTCCCGAACCAAGCATCGTTGGTGATTTGCAAAAGATAATCTGGCCGATCAAGCCCGCGGCCATGGCCCGGAAAAATCGCCTCGTAGCAAATTAAAGGCAACGCGCGCCCAAGCGGCGTGTCGATGAGCCGAACCTTGTCGCCCGGCGAAAACCCATACCCATCGCGCGCTGCAAAAGACCGCAAACCCAAAGCCCCAGCCACCTGCCCGAACGGAATATACTCGCCAAACGGCACTAGATGCACCTTGTCGTAAATCTCACTCGCCTGCCCGTTGGACCCGATTACGATCAACGCATTGTGATTGCGACCACTATCACTTCGGTTGATTCCGGACACCACCGGCACGCCGCCGCCCGCAGCCGCAATCTGCGCCAGAATAGGGGCCGAGCGATCCAACCGATACGGCAATGCCGTCTCAGGCCAGACCACCAAATCAACGCCGTCCTTCGGCGCACCCGTAAAACCGATCATGCGCTCTACAAAGATATGCGCGCGATCCGGGTCCCACTTTTCATCTTGCGGCGCATTCGGCTGAACCAGTCTTACGATGCCAAGTCCGTCACTCTCGGTTCCTGCGTCTGCAAGACGATTACCGAAGGCGAAAAGACCCGCGACAGTCACAAGAATCGCAAATATCCCCAGCCCTTGTCGGGGCCGCCTGTTTGACCGCACGCCCTTTTCGCGCACCATCACCGGCAAAGCCGCGATAAACAGCGTTACCGCCGTTAGCCCATATGGTCCAATCACCGAGGCCATCATCCGCACCGGCGTATCCGCCCAGATATACGCCGGCAAAGCCCAGGGAAAACCCGTAAACACATGGCCCCGCAGCATCTCAGCCCCGGCCAATGCTACGGCCCAAAGCACGACGCGTCCAACCCCGATCCACCCCGCCAAAGCCCAAAACAAAGCCAAACCACCAGCCAGAAAAATCAGGGCAAACGGCGCCATCCATCCATGCCGCGCCACATCGACTAGGAACGGCTCGACAATCCAAGACAGCGTAACGGCAAAATATGCAGTCCCCCCTGCCCAAGCGACAAAAGCCGCTTGCCGGCGCGACGTGGCCTCAGCAACTGCGTAGGCAAGAACGGCGAAACCCACCAAAGCCACGGGCCAAAGCCCGAACGGCGCATGTCCCAGCGCCGCCGCACCTCCAGCCACCGCAGAAAGGCCCGACAGGCGGCGTGTTTTCACGCCCTATTCAGCCGCTTTCGCCGTCTGAGACCGAACCCGCAGCCGCTTGATACGGCGGGGATCAGCATCGACAACTTCAAAATCAATCCCCGCAGGGTGCTTTACGACTTCGCCGCGTGCAGGCACGCGCCCCGCCAGCATGAAGACCAAACCTCCAAGCGTATCGATCTCTTCTTCCATCTCCGGCTCAACCAGCTTTTCGCCAATATGTGCCTCGAAATCTTCGATCGGCGTGCGCGACTGAGCAAGATAACACCCTGGAGACTCCTCGGTCCAGAAATGCCCCTCGGCAATGTCGTGCTCATCTTCGATTTCGCCAATGACCTGCTCGATCAAATCCTCGATCGTCACCAGACCATCGACGCCACCGTATTCATCAATCACCAAAGCCATATGCATCCGGTCCGTCTGCATCTTCTGCAAAAGAACGCCGATCGGCATCGACGGCGGCGCATACAGCAAGGGGCGCAACATCTTGGACAAAGCAAACCGCTCGCCCTTGCCGTTAAAGCCATGCTTCAGCGCGAAATCCTTCAGGTGAACCATGCCAACTGGCGTATCAGGCGTGCCCTTATAGACCGGCAAACGCGTCAATCCGCTGTCGGCAAAGACCTCAACCAGGTCTTCCTTCTTAATATCTGTGGGAACAGAAATGATCTCGACCTTCGGGATCATCACATCTTCAACCCGAAGCCGCGTCAGGTTAGCAAGCCCACCGCTAAACGACCCGCTTGCCGCCATCCGTCGGGGCTGACCATTTTCATCAGTCGCCTCATCGGAACCGCTCAGCGCATCGATGATGCGGCCGAAAAAGCCCCTCGAACTCTCATCGTCCTCTCCCTCATGCGCGCTTTGCGCCGCATTAGAGGACACGTCGTCGTTGTCGCCCATTAATCCTTTCCATCACTCCCGGAACCATCCCCCTCATATGGGGTCGCTATTCCAAGTTTGCCAAGTATCGCTATTTCAGTCGTTTCCATCAAGTCACCGTCGCCATCGCGGACGTGATCGTAGCCCAAAAGATGCAGCGTGCCGTGAACGATCAAATGCGTCACATGCGCCTCGGGCGAAATTCCGCCCGCAGCAGCTTCGCCGATGCAGGTTTCATAAGCCAAAGCCAGATCCCCCAACTCGCTGTCCCCGTCAGGCAAAAGCGGGCGTGCGCCCTCTTGCAAAGCGCCTCGCTCTTGCGACGGCCAGGACAAAACATTCGTCGCCTGCGCCTTACCGCGAAATCCTTCATTCAGAGCAGAAATGCGTTCATCCCCGGCCGCCAATAAAGCAACTTCCCAGGCGTCAGCATCCATTCCAAGATGGGTGAACGTCGCCACCACGGCACGATCGGCCAGGGGCCCAAGCCCCAGCACGACCCAGCGGTCATCTTCGATGATTACGTCCACAGTCATG
>NZ_JBVCWP010000224.1:0-6274 GCF_057460485.1 Boseongicola sp. | reverse complement strand
GGCTCTGCAACAGGGGCCGCTGCCGTCACGGGCTTGGCCACCGGTGCGGCCGCAACCGGGCCATCCGACCCGCCAGCAAATCCCCGATAAAACACGATAGCTGCAACCGCGGCGATCAAAGCGGCAACAAATACCGCAGCCAAAACCGACAACGAACTAAGAACCAACAAAGCTACGAACGCTACAAGGAAAACAGCCCCCGCAATTGCGTATGCAATTGTAAGAGAGCCTTGAGTGTGTCGTGACATTAATGCGCCTCCAAATTCTTCTGACCTGAAATGGATATAACAGGATTCGCGTTTAGGCAAAATTTCTATAGTTCCGCCTAAGTCGCGAGCACCTTTGCCTGAACAATCCAGTCATCACGCGTCACCCGCCCCTTAAACCCAGCAAGGTTTTCGTCTACCCAAGCAATTTCTTCCGCCGTCCAGTTCGCAATCTGGTCGAAGTGGAAAAATCCAAGGGAGTGCAGTAGCGTCTCAAGCTTCGGACCAACGCCTTTGATAAGCTTCAAATCGTCCGCCTGCCCGCCACGCGCCTCGCCAAGACCCGCCGGCTTGGCACCAGGCGCAGCCTTCGGAGCGGCTGCTGAAATCGGCGTCACCTTCGCGACCCGAGGCTTGGCGACTGCAACGCTGCCTTCAATCCAAGGCGTCAAAAGCGGCACTTCCGTGCCATCAATCCGCTTGATGGTATCGCCGATATCAATCGCAGCTTGCGCGCTTGCGTTATACTTGTTCTTTTCGCTTCTGAAGTCTTTCAACGTCGTCAGCCCTTCCTTGGGCTCTGCTGCAAATCGACCGCTCTGCGGACCCGGCACAGGCACGCCACCCGCCGCCATCTCGTCGATGATCTCGCCCAGACGTGCCGTCGTCAGATCCTCGTAATAATCCTTGCCGATCTGCGCCATTGGAGCGTTCGCACAGGCGCCCAGGCACTCGACCTCTTCCCACGAAAACTTGCCGTCATCCGACAGATCATGCGCATTCTTGGCAATCTTTTCTTTGCACACACCAATCAAATCCTCGGCCCCGCAAATCATGCAGGACGTCGTGCCGCACACCTGAATATGCGCCACAGACCCAACGGGATGAAGCTGGAACATGAAGTAGAACGTCGCCACCTCAAGCACCCGGATATAGGCCATGCCCAACATCGCCGCGACGTATTCCATGGCAGGCCGCGTAAGCCAACGCTCTTGCTCCTGCGCACGCCACAAAAGCGGAATGATCGCAGACGCCTGCCGCCCTTCCGGGTATTTCTGAATCTGAGCCTCTGCCCATGCCAGATTGTCAGGCGTGAAAACGAAAGCATCGGGTTGGTCTTTATGAAGTCGGCGCAGCATTACGTAAGTTCTTTCGTCGGGTTGGTCGCTTTAAGGGTCTCAAAGCAATTCTCGCAAATCATCCTGATCTTGGCGAATGCTTCGGTTTTGTCGTTCCATTCCGCCCCGTGGCTTTGAAGATATTCTTCGCATTCATCGCACCACGCGTTCACATGCTCGTCTTCATCCCGCACCCAGTTCACAGGGCGCATCGAGCCATCTTGCCCAGACTGAAGAAGGTGATGGCAAACATACGACGCTCGCGTCTGTCCGTGCGTTGCGCATTCGACGAGTTGCTGAAAACTCACCTATCAATCTCCCCGAACACCACATCCAGTGTTCCGATGATCGCGGCCACATCCGCAAGCTGATGCCCCTTAGAAATATGGTCCATCGCCTGCAAATGCAGGAACCCCGGCGCGCGGATTTTCGCGCGGTACGGCTTGTTCGTGCCATCTGCCACAAGGTAGACGCCGAACTCGCCTTTCGGCGCTTCAACACAGGCATAAGTCTCGCCTTCGGGCACGTGGAAGCCTTCGGTGTAAAGCTTGAAGTGGTGGATCAACGCCTCCATCGAGGTCTTCATATCGCCCCGAGAAGGTGGCGTGATTTTGCCTCGTGACATCACTTCGCCCGGCTCATTGCGCAGCTTTTCACAGGCCTGTCGAATGATCTTCACCGACTCGCGCATCTCGGCCAAGCGACACAGATAACGGTCATAACAATCGCCATTGGTACCCACGGGGATCTGGAAATCAAACTCGTCATAACACTCATAAGGCTGCGAGCGCCGCAAATCCCACGCCATGCCGGAGCCACGCACCATGACGCCGGAAAAGCCCCACTCAAGCGCTTCTTCCTGGCTGATCACGCAGATATCAACGTTGCGCTGCTTAAAGATACGGTTCTCGGTCAGCAGACTATCAATATCGTTCAGCGCCGCCGGAAATTCCTGAGCCCATGTGTCGATGTCTTCGATCAGATCGGGCGGCAGGTCCTGATGCACACCACCGGGGCGGAAATACGCCGCATGAAGCCGCGCCCCACAGGCCCGTTCGTAAAACACCATGAGCTTTTCGCGCTCTTCAAAGCCCCAAAGCGGTGGCGTCAAAGCGCCCACGTCCAAGGCTTGCGTCGTGACGTTCAACAGATGGCTCAAAATCCGGCCGATCTCGGAATAAAGCACGCGGATCAGGCTGGCGCGCCGTGGTACTTCCGTGCCAGTCAGCTTTTCGATCGCCAGACACCAGGCGTGCTCCTGGTTCATTGGCGCCACATAATCCAACCGGTCGAAATACGGCAGATTCTGCAGATACGTTCGGCTTTCCATCAGTTTTTCGGTGCCACGGTGCAATAAGCCGATATGCGGATCACACCGCTCCACGATCTCGCCGTCAAGCTCAAGCACAAGCCGCAAAACTCCGTGTGCCGCAGGGTGCTGCGGGCCGAAGTTAATGTTGAAATTACGGATTTTTTGTTCGCCGGTCAGCGCGTCGTCGAAATTACCGTCCATCATCGTATTCCTTTCGGGCACAGGCTTTGGGCATCTGCCCCAAAGCGCGCCGCCGCGTCGTGTAGCGGGGCGAGATATGCCGCCGCCGCCTGTCCTTGATCCAGGGTCATCGAAAGGTCGCGACCTGCATGCACAGCGGCCATTTGCGCGGTGATCCGCGAAATCCCAAGAAAATCGCAAATCCACTCGAACCCCGGGCCCGCGATCATGTTTTCAAATACCTCAACCAAAAGTCGGGCGCACGGCACCGCTGCGCGATCCGCCGTTCGCCGCTTTCGCGCAGCCCTCGCGGGCGCTCCGCGCACGGCAAGCCGGTCTTTCAACGCAACCTGTTGTGCCTGGTGATGTTTAGTCAGGCGGCCCAGCCTACCCGCCCCGATCGCATCAAAATAGTGAAGTTCTTTGATTGCGCAAAAGTGGCACTCGGGGTGGTCCGACAACTGGCGATGCAGCCAGCTTGTCCCTGCCTTCGCCGCGCCAACGCAAAAGAAAATCGCCGTCATGAGCGCGGCCCGTCCACGTCTTCTTTGAACGCTATAATCCACAAAAGCACCAATGCAATCGCCGGCATTGCGGCCAATGGAGCGAAATATTTCGAGATGCCATAACGCGGCAAAAGCTTCCAGAACGGAACAACCAACAAGGCCACCCAGATCATCGCAAACAGAATTGGCAAACCTCCGCCCATGGAGTTCATCCCTTCGCTTCGGCTTTGTCATCGCCCGGAAGGATGTACTCGGCTCCCTCCCAGGGTGACATGAAATCAAACTGACGGTATTCCTGAACCAGCTGCACCGGCTCATACACGACGCGCTTTTGCTCTTCGTCATACCGCAATTCAGTGTAGCCGGTCGTCGGAAAGTCTTTCCGCAAAGGATACCCTCGGAAACCGTAATCCGTCAGGATCCGCCGCAGATCGGGATGGCCTGAAAACAGCACGCCAAACATGTCGAAGACTTCACGCTCAAACCAGTTTGCGCCGGAATGAACCCCGGTCAAAGACGGCACAATATCGTCCTCGCGCACGCCGACTTTTAAACGGACACGGTGGTTCTGGTACATGCTGAGGAAGTGGTAAACGAGATCAAACCGCGGATCACGGTCCGGGTGATCGACAGCCGTAATATCGACGAGCGTTGAGAACCGGCAATTTCCATCGACCTTCAAAAACTCTACAAACCCTGGCAAAGAGGACTGCGTGACGTGGATCGTCAATTCGCCAAAAGCAATGCCCCATGAGATCACGCAATCAGGGCGCTTCAATTCGATATGGGTGGCAAGCTCGGTGAGGGCCTCGGACATGGGCACCCTTTCCTATCGTGTAATGGAGCCGGTACGGCGAATTTTGCGCTGAAGTTGAAGGATGCCGTAAAGCAGCGCCTCGGCCGTCGGCGGACAGCCAGGCACATAGACATCAACCGGCACAATCCGGTCGCAGCCACGCACGACGGAATAGCTGTAGTGGTAATACCCGCCACCGTTCGCGCAAGATCCCATCGAGATCACATAGCGTGGCTCGGGCATCTGGTCGTAAACTTTGCGAAGCGCGGGCGCCATTTTGTTTGTCAGGGTGCCGGCCACAATCATCAGATCCGATTGCCGCGGACTGGCGCGCGGAGCCGTGCCAAACCGTTCCATGTCATAGCGCGGCATCGCTGTGTGCATCATCTCGACCGCGCAGCAAGCCAGTCCAAACGTCATCCAATGCAGCGAACCGGTGCGCGCCCAATTCACGATGTCATCGGTCGAGGTCACAAGGAACCCCTTGTCCTGCAACTCTTTATTCAATGTCTGAGTAGCAACCTCGCGATCAGCGCCAGCCGTGTTCAGCCCTGTGCTTACTCCCATTCCAGAGCTCCCTTTTTCCACTCGTATGCAAACCCAATGGTCAGCACGCTTAGAAACACCATCATCGACCAGAACGCCGCGTCGCTCAGCCCGCCAAAGGCCACGGCCCATGGGAACAGGAAGGCAATCTCCAGGTCGAAAATGATGAACAGGATCGCCACGAGGTAAAACCGCACATCGAACTTCATCCTTGCATCATCAAATGCGTTAAACCCGCATTCATAGGCCGACAGCTTTTCGGGGTCCGGATTGCTTGGCGCTGCAAGTACCGCCGCCAGAAGCAAAACTGCCCCCAGTGCAATCGCAAGGCCCAAGAAAACAAGGATGGGCAGGTATTCTCGAAGGAAGTCTTCCACGCGTCGGGCTCCATCTACGTCCCGCGTCGTTTCATGCGCAGGGACTTATCGCTCCAATACCTACTTGCGCCTTGCGGCGGGGTCAACGCCGGGTCGCGCCCGAATTCGTATCATTTCGCCTGGAAATACTGCAGGTAAATGCCCTAATCACACTGCAAAAACTGCCCCGAAGTCAAAAGGCGCCGCCACGCAAGAAGCAATGCCAGATCAATCCCTGTTTTACGTACCCCGACACCGATCACCCCCGGCATCCAGACAACCCGGTCAGTGCGGACCAAAACCGCGAAATCCACTTCGCCAGTGATCTCGCGTTATGCGTCGTCAATTCTTAAGGCCTTCAGCCAGATTGCCCAGCCGTCAGTACCTCAAAGGCCACCACACCGTCGTCTATTGATAATGCGCTCGGACACCGCCACTTGCACAACCTCGCGCGTCTCTTCGGCAGGCGCCATCACCGTCATCAACACCAATTGGCGGAGGCGGGGCAATCAGAACCGTAGAGGTCGCCTAAACAGGCACATCGCCCGTCCCAGCCCGCGCAGTCCCGACACCCAATCCAGCATCGCTTGGCGCAACGGATGTCACTGGGGCCACAAAAATGCGGCTGGATCGGCTCCACGCGCAACCCCAGAGGCCGAAAGGCCCTGCGCATTTTTCGGCAACGCCCTCGCGCGCAGCCGTCACAGGCGTCTTCGCCTGCTGGCCAACCGCATCGCCGCATCTGCCAGCGTCCGGCATAAGTTTTTTATAGGCCACAGGCTGATCACCAAATGCGCCAATCATGTACTGTATCCTTATAGCTCAAGGCATCAATACTCAGTCTGGGTGAATAAAAGGTTAGGGCGCCCAATTGGGACGGCGTTTGTCAATAAACGCCTGGCTTCCCGCGTCCGCCTCCGCACTGTCCCACCGCACCAAAAGCGCGTCTATACTCGCTACAATCACCGCCTCGTCGATCACCGGACCCAAAGCCCGCACCATCGCTTTTGCCTCGGCTACCGCTCCAAGCGCGCACTCAAAATAGGGCGCAATCTCACGCTCCACCGCGGCCTCCAGCGCCGCGCGCGGCACTGCCTGCGCCACAAGCCCCAGATCGACCGCCTCGCGGGCACCAAACACCCGCGAAGAAAAGAAAACGCGGCGCGCGCGTGCTTCGCCCATGCGCGCCACCACGTAGGGCCCGATCGTCGCCGGGATCAGCCCAAGGCGCGTCTCGGTCAAACCAAACGACGC
>NZ_JBVCWP010000223.1:0-6318 GCF_057460485.1 Boseongicola sp. | reverse complement strand
GGTCGCCTCAAAGCCTCTTTCCGTCGCATCGCCACGCGTTATGAGAAAACATCACAAAACTTTCTGGCAATGATCAAACTGGCATCCGTACGCCTCTGGATCGAGTTTTATGAGTCCGCTGCCTAGCTTTACTCAATACGACGACATGTCGACTACGACCATCCAGACACCGGCATCCACTTTCAGATTTTTCTGAATGCACCGCATGAGAACCGCGCTGCTGAAAACGACGGGCTTGCGACGCTGGCGCTGAATTTCGCGCGGCCTTCGATGTTTGTGAATGAGGCCGGCAGTATCATCCAAGTCTTGGCCCGCGCCCTTCCATTGTTGGTATGCAACTACCAGACCGAAACAGGTTGGACTCCCTTTGACCCGGAAGCATTGATCGCAAGCTACCATGACAACGCAAAGCCTGCGACGCCCGATTTGGCTAGAAACGCCGATGACGACTTCTGGGGCCACCGCCGCCGCGCCCCGCGCGCGCTGTTAAATTACGCTTGGGAATGGAACCGCAAACGCGCGCCCAAAGACGCCCGCTGCAAACAAGACGGCCGCAACATCTGGGTGCCGCTCTACGAATTTATCGACATCGACAGGCAGCTTCTCAGCTATGTCTCATGGTTCGATGGCGTGGCATCGCTGTTCCCAAAAACCGACCTGATCGGCATCGCCCGCAACGAATACCCCGCCAAAGTGCCCGGGTTTTTCAGCAAGAAACGCCCCTCGCTGGAATTCATCCCGCGCGCGTCAGCCGATGCCATCATGGGCGATACCTATCAGCCCGATCCGGTCTGGCCCGATGCCGTCAGCCCCATCATCGACGGCGGCCGCCCCGGACAGGAACGCTTTCTTGCACGCGCCATCGGCTCCGACACCGTCCGCGATCCAATCTACGCCGACGCCGACGAATATCGCATGCGCAAGGTCAAACCCTTCGTGCGCATCAAAGTCCATCGCATCCTTGGCGACGAATACTTCGACGACTGATCCGTCAGACGCCTTCGGACGACAGCGCCCACAAATTCACACCGCCCTCAAAGCAAAGCGCATCAATCGCGGCCAACTCGCCGTCGGTGAACTCCGCCGCGCCCAAAGCCGCCACGCAATCCTCGATCTGAGAGGTCTTAGAGGCACCAATCAATGCAGACGTCACGCGCCCGCCCCGAAGAACCCAGGCAATCGCCATCTGCGCCAAAGACTGCCCGCGCGCGGCCGCAATATCGTTCAGCCCATTCAGCCGCTTAATCGCCTCGGCCGTCAGCAACCCATCATCCAGTGACTTGCCTTGTGCTGCACGACTGTCTGACGGCACTCCGTTCAGATACTTACCCGTCAACATGCCTTGCGCCAGAGGCGTAAACACAATCGAGCCGACCCCGATATCGTCCAGCGTATCCAGCAAACCGTCCCGCTCCACCCACCGGTTCAGCATATTGTAAGACGGCTGATGGATCACAAACGGCGTGCCCATTTCGCGCAATAGTGCCGCAGCTTCCCGGCTCCGCCCGGAATTGTAAGAACTGATACCTGCATAAAGCGCTTTGCCTGAGCGCACGATCTGATCCAGTGCGCCCATGGTTTCTTCCAGCGGCGTTTCCGGATCAAACCGGTGAGAGTAGAAGATATCAACGTACTCAAGCCTCATCCGCTTCAAAGACTGATCGCAAGACGAGATCAAATACTTGCGGCTACCCCACTCGCCATAAGGGCCGTTCCACATATTGTATCCGGCCTTTGATGAAATAATCAGCTCATCGCGATAGCCCGCAAAATCCGCCGCCAGTATTTCGCCAAACGCCTCTTCCGCAGACCCCGCAGGGGGTCCGTAATTGTTCGCAAGATCGAAATGCGTGATCCCAAGATCAAACGCTTTACGACACAGATCGCGCTTCAGATCATGTGGCGTGTCACCACCGAAGTTATGCCAAAGCCCAAGGCTGACCGCAGGCAACTTCAGCCCCGACCTGCCCAGACGACGGTATTCCATCGTGTCATAGCGTGTATCGGCGGGTGTATATCGGGGGGTGTGTGCTGGTCTGATCATGGAACGCAACCTGCCTTCCCTGGCGCGAATGTCAACTGTCACCACACGGCGTCGGATAAGTCGTCACAAATGCATCCCTCGCATGGCGCGCGCCCGGATCAAGACACGTCACCCGGCCGACACCGCCCGCCCATACCAGATGGGGATCAATCGGTGCAAGGTCGCGCTCATCCAGCCCCCGCCAGACCTCGAAATGCAAATGCACACCACCCCCCGCCAAAAGCCCCGTCGCGCCCATGCGCGCGATCACCTCGCCGCGGCGCACCTGCTGCCCGACCTGAACACCCCGGCTTTCTAGATGGAAATACCGCGTAAACACCCGCGCGCCGTTTTCATCAACTCCGTGATCAACTCGCACCCTGTTCCCGTACAAGGTCCCCTGCCACGATGCCACAACAACGCCCGAATCCGCCGCAAGGATAGGCGTCGAACGCGGCCCCCAAAGGTCGATCCCCTCGTGGCGGTCTTGCGTGGCCCGAGACACAAGAAACTGCTGTGAAATGTAGATCGCATCGGGCGGCATCACGACATCAACCGCTGCCGGTGCCTCGCGGTGATACGGCTTAACCTCGCCAAATCGGTCCGCCCCGCAGTCCGCCAAAGCAAGCGCTGGTCCCCAAACCAGTCCGTACCGTCCCATCCCGCCTCCAAAAGCGCTGTATTCGCCGCCATTCATATCCGAACCTGCGTTGAAAACCAAAACCGGGCGGCATAGAACCCCTCCAACCCTCGCACAAAGGAACGACCATGGCCGCTTATCAATATGTCTACCACATGGACGGCGTCTCTAAGGCCTATCCCGGTGGTAAGAAGCTTTTTGAGAACATCCGTCTCAGCTTCCTGCCTGGCGTAAAAATCGGCGTCGTCGGCGCCAACGGTGCGGGTAAATCGACGCTGATGCGCATCATGGCTGGCATGGACAAAGACTTCACCGGCGAGGCATGGGCCGCAGAAGGCGCGCGCGTCGGGTACCTGCCGCAGGAACCGCATCTGGTCGAAAGCCTGAACGTGCGCGAAAACGTCATGCTCGGCGTCGCCGCCAAAAAAGCCAAGCTTGACCGCTTCAATGAACTGGCGATGAACTACTCCGACGAGACTGCCGACGAAATGGCCGCCCTTCAGGACGAGATCGATGCAGACAACCTCTGGGATCTCGACAGCCAGATCGACGTCGCCATGGAAGCACTTCGCTGCCCGCCCGACGACGCAGACGTGTCAACGCTTTCAGGCGGTGAAGCCCGCCGTGTGGCCCTTTGTAAACTTCTCCTCGAAGCGCCCGAAATGCTTCTGTTGGACGAACCAACCAACCACCTCGATGCGGAAACCATCGCATGGCTGCAACAGCACCTCATGGACTACAAAGGCACCATCCTGATCGTCACCCACGACCGCTACTTCCTTGATGACATCACCAGCTGGATCCTCGAACTGGATCGCGGACGCGGCCTTCCCTACGAAGGTAACTACTCGGCCTGGCTTGAGCAAAAAGCCAAACGCCTGGGCCAAGAAGCCCGCGAAGACAAATCACGCCAGAAAACGCTGGAACGCGAACTCGACTGGATGCGTCAGGGTCAGAAAGCGCGTCAGGCCAAGCAAAAGGCCCGGATCAACGCCTATAATGATCTCGCCAACCAGTCCGAGCGCGAGAAACTTGCCCGTGCCCAGATCATCATCCCGAACGGCCAGCGGCTTGGCTCGAAGGTCATCGAAGTCGAAGGCCTTAAGAAAGCCATGGGCGACAAACTTCTTGTCGAAGACCTCAACTTCTCGCTGCCCCCGGGAGGCATCGTCGGCGTGATCGGTCCGAACGGTGCGGGTAAAACCACGCTGTTCCGGATGCTCACTGGACAAGAAAAACCCGACGCAGGCACCATTGAATACGGCGAGACGGTTGATCTTTCCTATGTCGACCAATCCCGCGACGCGCTTGATCCTAACGCAACCGTCTGGGAGGAAATCTCGTCCGGCGGCGAAGTGATCCAACTTGGCGACGCCCAAATGAACTCCCGCGCCTATTGCTCGGCGTTCAACTTCAAAGGCGGCGATCAGCAGAAAAAAGTCGGCAGCCTTTCGGGCGGCGAACGCAACCGCGTCCACATGGCGAAACTGCTAAAAACCGGCGGGAACGTGTTGCTCCTCGACGAACCGACGAACGACCTCGACGTCGAAACCCTGCGCGCGCTAGAAGACGCATTGGTCGATTTCGCAGGCTGCGCCGTGGTCATCTCCCACGACCGCTTCTTCCTCGACCGGATTTGTACGCATATTCTGGCCTTCGAAGGCGAGGCACATGTTGAGTGGTTTGAGGGTAACTTTGAGGACTACGAGGAAGACAAGAAGCGGAGACTTGGGCCAGACGCTGTTGAGCCGAAGCGATTGAAATATAAGAAATTCACGCGTTGAAGCGTAGGAGTTTTTTAGTTTCCCGCTTGGGTTCGACGCGCTCAAAGTAAGGTCCAGGGGCCTTGCTCTGAGCCGGCTTGCGTAAGTTCTCGAACACAAGAGGCCCTGTCACCTTATCAACGGCCTGCAAAGCGCCTTGATCCGCTCCAATTCGCATTGATCAATCGCCGCATCACGCCGCTGATGTTCATTCAGTAAGGTCAGATCGAACTGCGCGTAGGTCATACGCCTGAAAAGATCTGCCAGCTTACTCGCAACAGGTTTGGGCAAAGCACCTTTCGGCAAATAGATGCTACGAAAGGCGCCGAATTCTGCTTTTTTGGTATAGTTCATGACTTTCTCCAGCAGTGTTCCTGCCCAAGAAGGTGCACGGATCCGTCCGGTCACTCAAACGCCATTTCTTGACATCCGATGTTCCAAAAAGTCACAAAGGACACATGCGAGGGAACCTCCCGCCTCTTAACCCATTGCGTGCATTTGAGGCCGCCGGCCGGCTCGGCAGCTTCACCCGTGCCGCGGAGGAACTAAACGTTTCGCATTCGGCCGTCTCCCGCCACGTGCGCGGTCTCGAAAAACGGCTGAACGTTCATCTTTTCCGGACTCGAAACACAGGCGTTGTGCTTACCGAGCAGGGGAAGACCTATCTGGCGCAAATCACGCCAGCTTTCAACCAAATCTTACTTGCGACCGAAGCCTTGTCGGTTCCCGCAGCAGGAGTTGTTACGATGACCACCGAAAATACGGTGGCACAGAAATGGTTGGTACCGCGCCTTGGAGAACTTAGGGTCAAACACCCCGCAATCGACCTGCGCCTTTCTATATCTACAGAGGTGATGGATATCCAAGCGCATGACTTCGATCTTGGGCTGCGATATCTTCGCTCAGACCCGTCAGAAGGCTACGAACAAATTTTTCCGTGTATGATCGGCGCATATGCCGCCCCCGAGTTCGCAAGGACAGAAAATGGAAATGTTGATCTCCAAGCATTGGCGTCCGGCCCGCTAATCCAAGAAGCAACATTTCGGATTTGGCCGGAATGGTTTCGCAAGGCGGGGTTGGCGGAGCCTCCGGAACTCAACTTGCCGCACCCTCTGAACGCTCTACTGGCAATCCAATCTGCTGTTGCCGGACTAGGCGCGGTGTTGATGGACAAACACCTCTGCGAAACTGAGGTGCAAACAGGCGCATTGGTGCGCCTTGCGGACATCGAAATTCGACATGGCGGATACTATCTGGCCGTGAATGCGCCTGCGGGTCGTCGCAAAGCCGTGCGTGCAGTTCAGCAATGGCTTCATAAAGAGCATGGGTAGGATGGGTGTGTTCTAACCATCTTCTGCACGTCCCTAAAACCCATTGTCATAACTTTCGCACACCCCCTTGTGCGCCCTCGCACCGTCTGCGTCATTGCGCCACGCCGCTCGCGCGCCCCACTTGCTTAACACGGCCACCAGCTCAACGAACTCGCCAGCGCCGCAGTCGGCAAAACTACCAAAGCCTCCACATGGGCTTCAAGTGTCAGCAGCATCCAGGACAACCCGTTCGTTGAAGTCGTGAGCCTGTCGGGCCTTGGCGGCAACGGCGCGGCATTGGACAACTACCTCGACACGATCTCGGTCGATCTGTCGGACTTCCAGCGCGCTGTTCGCGGCAACTACTCGATGGCGATCGCACTGAATGGCGACAACTTCTCTCCCTGCGACGTGGTCGCGGTGAAGATCATCTCAGGAGGCACAGTCCGCCTGATGGTCGACGATACTAAGTAAGTCTAACCTCCTCGCCCCAAAGCAAAAGGCGCGCACTTCGGTGCGCGCCTTTCATCGTGGCACCCCTGCGCTCACAGACGCTTCACAACCGAATTCTCTTGCTTTTCT
>NZ_JBVCWP010000222.1:0-6349 GCF_057460485.1 Boseongicola sp. | reverse complement strand
GTTCGACTGCTGCAAGCAGCACCTGAGAAAGCATTGCTTACTATTTGAGCGATGGTTGCTATCAGGTCGGATTTGCTGATCCGACAAATTGTCATGGTTCAATATATAAATTGACATGATTGCTGGGCTGCTAAACCAATTGCGTAGTGGGGATGTAGAAGTGTGCGCGGCTGACGGCCTGTGCGTGACTGATGGCCAGCGTGTTTATTGCTTTTCACTCTAAAAAACACGGACGGGCGCACGTGCTGTGCCCGCGACCAGCAGACTTGGTTGCAGATCCGTAAAACAGAGAGGTTATAACGATGAACTTGAAGAAAATACTCGCCGGTGCGACGGCCTTGGTCTTTGTAGGAACTTTCGCTTCAGCAGACACATGGCGCTATGCATTCGAAGAGTCGCTGGACGAGGTCCAGGGCCAGTTTGCCCAGAAATTTAAAGAGTATGTTGAGGCAAATTCGGATCATGAAATCCAGTTGTTCCCTTTCGGAACGCTCGGTGAATCCGCAGATATCATGGAGCAGGCGCAAGCTGGCATCCTGCAGTTCGTCAACCAATCGCCCGGTTTCACCGGGTCGCTGATCCCTGAGGCGCAGGTATTTTTCGTTCCTTACCTTCTGCCCACAGATCAGGCGCAACTTGCGCGCTTCTTTCGCGACAGCAAGGCGATAAACGAAGATTTTCAAGGGCTTTACGCTGCCCAAGGGCTTGAGCTCTTGCAGATGTACCCCGAAGGCGAAGTCGCTATGACGACCAAGGCACCGGTCAAAAGCTGTGCTGACCTTGACGAGGTCAAATTCCGCGTAATGACCAACCCGCTTTTGGTAGAGAGCTACAAAGCATTTGGCGCGATCCCGACACCGCTTCCTTGGGGCGAGGTGTATGGTTCTCTGCAAACCAACATTATTCAGGGCCAGGAAAACCCGACATTCTTCCTCTATTCGACCAAACTTTACGAAGTAACCGACTATATCACTTATGCCGGGCACAACAACTTCACCACGGCTCTGATGGCCAACCTCGACTTTTATGACGGGCTTTCGGGCGACGAGCAAAAGGTCATTCAGGATGCGACAGATGCGGCCTATGACTTCATTGTTGAGTATCAGGACGGTCTGGCTGCCACTGAGCTTGCCAAGATCATGGAAGCTAAGCCTGAGATGACTGTTACTGTTCTCTCTGAAGACGAGCGTGCCTGCTTTAAGGCGGCGGCTTCCGAAGTTGAGGCCAAATTCATCGAGATGACCGGCGACTCCGGTGCTGCGATTCTTGAACAGATGAAGGCCGATCTTATGGCTGCAGCTGACGGCTGATCCCTCCTCGAGGAATAGCCCCGGCTCGCGAGAGCCGGCCGGGGCCCTTGACCAACTCGCTGTTAGGAGCCGGACGTGACAGACAAACCGCATTCTAACGAACATGCCTCCAGTCTGCCCGGATTTCTGGGCACACTGGATAGCGCAATTTCGAGAATTGAATCAGTTATGCTTGCTGCGGGTGTTATCCTTATGGCCACCAACACCATCAGTAATGTCATCGGCCGGTTCGTGTTTCAAAGCAGTTTGTTCTTTTCTGAAGAACTGAACCGCATTCTGATTATCATGATTACCTTTGCCGGCATCAGCTATGCTGCACGTCAAGGTCGGCATATCCGCATGTCAGCTATTTATGATGCGATGCCGTCGCGGATCCGCAAATTCATGATGATTGTCATATCGCTTGTCACAGCCACCATCATGTTCGGCCTTTGCTATTATGCCATCAATTATATTGGAACTCAGGCCAGCCGAGGACGGGTGCTGCCGTCCCTTCAGATCCCCGTATGGTGGACGCTTGTTTGGGTGCCTGTCGGATTTTTCATGACGGGGATGCAGTACCTTCTGACGGCTATCAAAAATATTGTTGAGAAAGACATCTATCTCTCGACCAATGTGCTTGAAGGCTACGACAACGATGAAATCGAGATTTGAGGGGAACGGCTCATGGCACTAACGATCTTTTCCATCATGATCGTGCTTCTCTTGCTCGGTTTTCCCATGATGGTCCCGCTGATCGCCGGGGCATCTGTTGGCTTTTACATGATGTTGAACGGCTTTTCACAGATGGAAACTATGATTCAGCAGTTCATGGCGGGCATCCGACCTGCGTCGCTCATTGCGGTCCCGATGTTCATCTTTGCTGCGGACATCATGACCCGGGGCCAATCAGCTGACCGGCTGATCGATATGGTGATGAAATTCATGGGCCATATCAAAGGCGGTCTGGCAGTATCCACGGCGGCAGCTTGTACGATGTTCGGGGCAGTGTCCGGCTCGACGCAAGCGACAGTGGTGGCTGTTGGCGGCCCGCTGCGACCGCGTATGCTGAAGGCGGGGTACAAGGACAGCTTTGTTCTGGCCCTGATAGTAAACTCGTCTGACATTGCATTCCTGATTCCACCGTCCATCGGTATGATAATCTATGGAGTTGTCTCAAACACGTCAATTTCCGAACTCTTCATCGCGGGTATCGGCCCGGGACTTTTGATCCTTGTCCTTTTTTCGATCTACTCAGTGATTTATGCGATCCGCCACGATGTGCCGACTGAGGACAAGGCAACTTGGGGCGCGCGCTTCGGGGCGGTCAGGCGCGCAATTTGGCCACTAGGCTTTCCAGTGATTATCATTGGAGGCATCTATGGCGGGATTTTCTCTCCGACTGAGGCTGCTGCGGCCTGTGTTTTTTACGCATTGATGCTCGAAGTCGTGATCTTTCGCTCGATGAACCTAGCCGATGTCTATAGCACCGCCAAATCCACCGGTCTGATCACCGCGGTTGTATTCATCCTTGTTGCGGCCGGCGCGGCCTTTTCCTGGGTTATCTCTTTCGCACAAATTCCACAGGTAATCCTTGGTTCTATCGGCATCGATGAGATGGGTCAGTATGGGGTTCTCTTCGTGATTTCGATCGCGTTTTTTATCGGGTGCATGTTCGTCGACCCTATTGTTGTCATCCTTGTACTTGTCCCGATCTTTGCCCCAGTGGTCAAAGACGTTGGTCTCGATCCTGTTCTGGTTGGAACGGTGATCACACTTCAGGTGGCGATTGGGTCAGCAACACCACCATTCGGGTGCGATATATTTACGGCAATAGCTGTCTTTAAACGCCCCTATATCGAAGTCATCAGAGGGACGCCGCCATTTATCGTCATCCTTCTGAGCGTCTCGGTCGCTTTGATTTACTTCCCTCAGATCGCTTTGTTTCTGCGTGATCTGGCATTTGCGAAATAGCGGGGCAGCTATGTTCAAACACATACTCGTACCAATCGATGGTTCACGAAACGCGATCGCCGCGCTTGAAAAAGCCGTGGAACTTGCATCGCTTGTTAAGGCTAGGATTTCGATCCTGACAGTCTATCGCCACCACTCCTTGCTTGAGGCATCTTTTTCAATGGTGCGTCGCGACACGCCCGAGCCGATGGACGATTCAATGCGTGCCTACGCCAAAGAAGTTGCAGAAGAGGCCAAGAGCCGGGCAGTGGAACTAGGAGCGATAGGGCTCCGTGCCGTTGTGAAAAACGGACCCGTGGCGCGCGGCATTGTTTCATTCGCTAAGGAAAACAATGTGGACCTGATTGTCATGGGCGGCCGCGGTATGGGGTCCGTCGAAAGCTATCTGCTCGGAAGCGTGTCTCATAAGGTGACAGGGATGTCGGCCTGCCCAGTGATGATTGTGTAGTGAAATGGGAGAACGCGCAGAGGTATTGCTGTCTTCCATCCCTGTTCAACTGGAGCCCGCAGAGGCCGTAACCCGCCTTGGACTGATCGCGCTTGCTACGGACCTGACGACAGAACGAGACGCCGCACGGCTCATTCCACACGATCGTGCGGCTTTGCACGTGACAAGGGTCGCGTTTGAGAACCCAACCACCGCGGAAAACCTGTTACGAATGGCGCCGCTCTTGACCGAAGCGGCGCGTTTGTTGCTGCCCGGAGAACCTATGGCGGCGATATACTACGCCTGCACAGCCGCCTCGGTCATGATTGGTGACGACGCGATCAGACATGCCATTCAGGCGGGCAAACCCGACGTCCCTGTCGTCACACCGACCGATGCCGCGCTGACGGCGTTCCGTTCGCTTGGCGTGCAGCGGATCACTTTGGTCACGCCATATTTGTCCAAAACGACCCAGCCAATGGTTGCTTACTTTCAGCGAAAGGGGCTGGAGGTCGTGTCGGCACAGTGCCTTGGCCTTGAGGATGATCGAAACATGGCAAGAGTCTCATCGCAAACTATCATCGACGCCGCGATAGCTGCCGACCGTCCTCAGTCTGAAGGCGTGTTCCTATCGTGCACGGCGCTTCCGGCGCTAGGTGTTATTGAAGCTCTCGAGGATCGCCTTGGGAAGCCTGTCATCTCATCAAATCAGGCGGGCCTTTGGCAGATGTTGAACCACGCACGATTGGCCCCTAATGAAGGACTAGGTAAAATCTTCGATCGGATGCCTCTGGAGGCGGTGTATGACTAAGTTCGCGCTCCCGACTGAACGCAGCGAAAACAGCGTCACGTTGGACGAGATCATTGAAGCACGGCGCACTATTTCTGGCATGATACGACACACGCCTGTTGAACCTTCAGTCTCGTTGTCGAAGAGCATGGGTGTTCCGGTTAACCTGAAACTGGAGCATAGCCAGTTGAGTGGCAGCTTTAAGTTTCGCGGCGCGTCGAACGCTGTGGCCCATCTGACAGAGACAGAGCGCGCTGCTGGTGTTGTGGGCGTCTCCACAGGTAACCATGGACGAGGTTTGGCGCGCGCCTGCGCAAACGCGGGCGTCCGCTGTGTTATCGCGATGTCAGAGTTAGTGCCCCAAAATAAGATCGAGGCGATCCGGGGGGAGGGTGCTGAGGTGCTGATCCGGGGCCGTAGTCAGGACGAAGCACAAGCCGCTGTTGATGCACTCGTCGCAGAGGGCATGACAATGATTCCCCCCTTTGATCACCGCCATATCATCGCTGGTCAGGGAACGCTCGGGCTCGAGATTTCCGAGGAGATGCCCGAGGTTGAGACCGTTTTGGTGCAGGTCTCCGGCGGCGGGCTGATATCGGGAGTGGCCGCCGCGCTGAAGGCCCGCCTGCCACATGTCCGCATCGTCGGGATCTCAATGGAGCGGGGGGCGGCCATGCACGCAAGCCTTGCGGCCGGTCACCCGGTTGAGGTCACGGAACTCGCCACATTGGCCGACAGTCTGGGTGGAGGGATAGGGCTCGACAATTGCTTTACCTTTCCGATGGTGCGCGAACTCGTAGACGACCTGGTTTTGCTCACCGAGGCAGAAATCGCAAACGGCATTCGCCATTGCTACTGGGAAGAACGACAGATTGTCGAAGGCTCCGGTGCGGTGGGGGTAGGGGCGCTTTTGGCGGGTAAAATCACTTTGTCTGGGCCTACTATGCTTATACTCAGCGGCGGGAATATCGACATGTCATTGCACCACAGGGTTATCTCAGGGGAAGATGTCGACGTTTCTCAAGAGAGCTCATAATGCCAAAAATCCGCATTCTGACTGAGGCCGAACTTCGCAAAGCGGTGCCACTGGATCTCGACACGATCCAATGCATAGAAGACGGTTTCCGTGCGCTTGCCGGTGGGAACGTCGCTATGCCACCCATCCTGTCCATGGCGATCAAAGATTTTAATGGTGAGGTCGACGTCAAGACGGCCTATGTCCCAGGTCTGGATAGTTTTGCGGTGAAAATCTCCCCCGGATTTTTTGATAACCCCAAGATCGGCCTTCCATCGACGTCTGGACTGATGGTCTTGTTCTCAGCACGCACAGGCCAGCTCGAAGCCCTGTTGCTCGACAATGGATATCTCACGGATGTACGCACTGCCGCGGCAGGCGCCGTTGCTGCGCGTATTTTGTCCCGGGAGGACTCTTCAAGCGCTGCAATTTTTGGGTCAGGCATGCAGTCGCGTCTTCAACTTAAGGCTCTGTGCCTCGTGCGCCCCATTGAGCGAGCTTTGATCTGGGCACGAAATTCAGAGGCGGCAAAGGCTCTTGCTGCAGAGCTTACAACAGATCTTGGGATCGAGGTGGCGGCCGTGGATGATCCACAAACGGCCGTTGCCCAAGCGGCTGTCATCATAACAACGACGCCCGCGTCCTCGCCAATTCTCAAGGCTGACTGGCTCAGACCCGGGCAACACGTGACGGCCATGGGATCGGATCAGAACCATAAGGGCGAATTGGAGCCAGCCTGTTTGAAACGCGCAGATCTCTATGTACCGGATCGTCTGAGCCAAACGCGAAATCTCGGCGAATTGCGTAACGCAATCGCGGCCGGGCTGATATCTCCGGACGCGTCGTTTGCAGAG
>NZ_JBVCWP010000221.1:0-6380 GCF_057460485.1 Boseongicola sp. | reverse complement strand
AGGCCGTGTAGCGCATCCTTCAAAGCCCCCTTGTCTTTAGGCGGATCGGTCATACTGAAATCAAGATGGCCCTTGGCTTGCTAGATCGCCCCACCCGGTCACAGGCAATGGAATCGTCACAGATAAAATATGAATTGTGGTGTGTATCCGCTTGTATCCAAATCGTTTACCCCGATCCAATTGTTGGATGACTTCCGAGCCGACGGGCGGTAGTTTCGCGCCTGCAGCGGGCCAGAAGGCGATTGCGCCATCTTCTTCCTTAACGATCGTGGCAATCTCAATCCCATTCTTAGACAAAAACCCGGAATCACGTGACTAACCGCGGCGAGTTGGATTGAAAATGGAGTGATCAAGAACGATCCCACAAAGAACCGTGACCACAACAACCCGCCCGGGCGGGGTCTAAAAATAAGCGTCCCGAAAGAGCGGCTCGATCATAGCTTAGCCCTTGAACACAGATGGCAAGATACGCTCGTCACCGTCCAACCAGTCAGGGACAGGAAGGTTCTTTGACCGAAGGAATGCCGGGTTGAACAGCTTTGACTGATAGCGGCTACCGTAGTCGCACAGAATAGTTACGATATTATGCCCCGGGCCCATGTCACGAGCCATCCGCATCGCGCCGGCCACATTGATGCCCGACGAGCCCCCAAGGCAAAGCCCCTCATCGCGCAGCAAATCAAACACAATCGGCAAAGCCTCGACGTCTTTCACTTTGTAGACGTCATCTGGTGTGAAGCCCTCAAGGTTTGCGGTCACACGCCCCTGCCCGATGCCTTCAGTGATGGAATCGCCCGGAGCCGGGTCTTTGCCTGTATAAAGTTTATAAAGCCCCGACCCGTCAGGATCAGATAGCGCGACCTTCACGCCTTTGGGCTGCAACGCCTCGCCCACACCCGCCAAGGTTCCGCCGGAACCAACAGAGCAAACAAACCCGTCAACCGAACCATCGGTCTGATCCCAGATTTCCGGCCCGGTCATTTCCACATGGGCGCGCCGGTTTGCTGTGTTGTCAAACTGGTTCGCCCAAATAGCACCGTTCGGCGCGGTCTCGGCCAGCCTGGCGGCAAGACGCTCGGAATAGTGAACATAGTTATTTGGGTTTTTGTAAGGAACAGCAGGGACTTGGACAAGCTCCGCGCCACAAAGGCGGATCATGTCCTTTTTTTCCTGACTTTGCGTTTCAGGGATCACAATCACCGTCTTGAAGCCCATCGACGCCCCAACCAGCGCAAGACCGATGCCAGTATTCCCGGCCGTCCCCTCGACAATCGTGCCACCGGCGCGCAGCCTGCCGGACGCCACCGCATCGCGGATAATATAAAGCGCGGCACGGTCCTTAACTGACTGGCCGGGGTTCAGAAATTCGGCCTTCCCAAGGATTTCGCACCCCGTGGCCTTGGACGGGCCTCGCAGACGGATCAGGGGTGTGTTGCCAACGGCTTCGGCAAGATCAGCGCGCACATGCATGAGGGCAGCTCCTATCAGTGTTGCGCACCGTCCTAAGGGGCCGCACAGCAGGTTTCAATGGAGTGCTGCCCGCCGACGAGCACAGCTGCTAGCCAAGCCGATGGCGTTCGTTTTGAAGCCAAAGCGCCGACAACACCAAAGGGCCCGTGTTTGCAGCGCCGCTTTGCACCAAGTCCATCAACAAACTGAACGGAATGACGTGAGACATGATATCCTCGTTTTCGCCAGCCAATCCCCCGATGTGGCCGTCCTTCCCGCTTAAATCGCACGTCGCAACGAAGCTGGTCAGGTGTTCACTGACTGCTGCAGGTGTAGGGTAATAACTGGCGATGCGATGCAGATCGCGCGCCACAACTCCGGTCTCTTCGCGAAGCTCGCGTAGCGCTGCATCTTCCGGTGTCTCAAAAGGGTCAATGCGCCCTGCGGCAGGTTCGACACACCAAGGGTTTGCGTCGCCTCGGCTGAATGCACCGTGACGAAACTGTCGAATGACCAGCACCTGATCAGTTGCGGGATCATAGGGCAGCACCGTAACCGCATCGCCCCCCAAAAGAGAAATACGCTGAACTTCGTTGCTGCGACCACCAGCAAAGGTCTGGAATTGCAGTGTTTCCTCTACAACGTCGAAGAAATCCATCAATGGTCGATGGCTTGACTTGATCGCCACATCTTCGCGTGTTGGTGATGGATCAAAAGCCGAGGGCGAAGGCGACATGCGTGCCCTCAAACGACTTGCCGCGCGATTGCGTACCTGGCCGAATAACTGCGCGGCCTCCTGGGGTGTTTTATTCGCATAAAGGCCGATATAGTCGCGTGCGGCCTCACGGGTCAGGATGCCAAACTTGGATTGCCAATCGGTTAAAGACCATAGGGCACCGGGCGTCCAGCGTCTGGGCTCGGCGAAATAGACCTCGGCAGCCGTTTCGGCTTCCCCCTGCACTACTGTGCAAGGCAAAAGATAATACCCGAACCCAACTTCATAGAAATCAAGCCGCGCTTTGGCGGCTGCGCTGATCTCAACCAAAATCCCCTCGGCAGTCTCGCCATCGGCTTCGACAATGATTGGAAACGACTGGTCCTTGGCCCAGAACACGGCGTGATCGCCAAGGGTTGCAGGCGACGCAAACACCGCCTCTCCAGCGACAATTTCAAGCAGCGTAAGGTCGCACAACGTCCCGTATAGGAAAACCGTTGAATGCGACGTCACGACCAGCGTCGTGCAAAGAACTCTGTGAACCAGGATACGAAGACGGTTCCAACAATCGCTGGGAGGACTACATCCTGGACGGCCGCGATTTTCGCGTATCCTACAAAGAGTTGCGCCATTTCCTGAAGAGCCTCAACAGGGCCATCATAATAGAGCTTCATTGAGCGGCCGAGCATTTCGTACCCTGCCCAGCAAAGCAAGGACCAGAAAACCGTCGCTGCAAGCGTTGTAAAGCCATAGCCGAATGCATGCCGATAAGATTTTCCAGCGCGCCTTCCCAAAATGGTCCAGCCCATAATGAAGCCTATCAAGCCGTTCACCGGAGCGAACCAGCCAAGCCGCGACCCTTCCGGTAAAAGAGGTTTGACAAGATCCGTCAAAAAATACGCGAGCGCGGCAAAGATCATCGCGCCAATAAGTTTTGCGCCCGTGGGCATCGTTTTGTTATCCCGGTTTAGTGACCGTAATCTGAGTTACGTCAATACTTCCGGCGTGAAAGCCCGCAGCGCAAGAGGTTAGATAGAAATTCCACATTCTTCGGAAGCGATCGTCGAATCCGCGCAACGTTTTTACTTCTTCCCATCTTGCGTTGAAAGTCTCGTGCCACCTTCGCAATGTCTGACTGTAGCTTTCGCCGAACTCGATGGACTGCAGAACGCGCAGACCCGCCCTTTCTACTTCGGCCGTAAGGACAGCCGGAGACGGAAGCATGCCCCCCGGGAAAACATATTTTTGAATAAAATCAACACCTTTTCGGTAGACTTCGAAGCGGTGGTCTTCCACAGTAATGATTTGAAGCGTCGCCGAACGGCCCGGCTTTAAGCGTTCGCGAAGCGTGTCAAAATAGACCGGCCAGTACCTTTCACCGACCGCTTCGAACATCTCGATCGAAGCAATTCCATCATAAACCCCAGTTTCGTCGCGATAATCTTGCAACTTAATGTCAACCTTGTCGGAAAGGCCCGCGCGCACCATGCGTTCGACAGCATAGTCATATTGCTCTTGCGATATCGTTAACCCTGTGACCTTTAAACCGCGCTGACCCGCCGCATATTCAGCAAAGCCACCCCAACCGCAGCCGATCTCAAGCACGTGGTCACCTGGATGAACGCCCATCTGGTCGACCATGCTTTCGTATTTTTGTTCCTGAGCCTTTTCAATGTCTTCCTGACCGGTCTTAAACAGTGCCGACGAATACGTCATCGTGTCGTCAAGCCAGAGACTGTAGAAATCATTACCCAGATCATAATGACGCGAAATGTTCTTCTTGGCCTGCGTTTTCGAGTTGTTGTTCATCCAGTGGCGCATCCGTTCGAAGGCGCGCACCACGGCCATGCCGCGGAAACTATAGTAAAGGTCATCGTTGTCTTCGTGGACCACGTCCATGAACGCCTGAAGGTCAGGCGTTGACCACCAACCTTCAAGGTAAGCCTCTGAAAACCCAAGATCTCCTTCTCGGATCAGGCGAGCGAAGACGTCCGGATTATGGATGTGCAATTCGGCAACTGGACCCGGATTCAGACCCTCGACACGGAAAACACGCCCGTCATCCAGATGAAAATCCATCCGACCGTTTTGAAGCTTGCCCGCAAGTGAGTAAGCAGTTGAAAAGTAACGCGGAAGATCCTTTTGACCTTCAAGTGCTGTCAGTGGCGTCATGACCAATCCCCTGATGACGTCACATAAAAACTAACGCGTAAATTCAATTCATCAACCTTTTCTTAAGGTTAATTTGAAGGCAGGATGCAGTCTGGAATGCAGTCGGGTTACCTGAAGCAAAATTGATCAAGAAATCCTGCTTTCGACACCCAAAACCAACGTCGGTACTGCGTCGGGGCAGGCGTCCGCAGCTTTGGGGCAGCTTTTACGCCTTACACCCTAAGATCGCGAAACACCGCCGGAAGCTGTTCGGGAAGGTCTTCAGCAATCAGTCCCGGTCCAAAGTGGCGCGCACAGGCGGCGTGGAGCCATGCGCCAGTCCCCGCAGCCTCAAGGGGCTGCATCCCGCGCGCCATCAATCCGGTGATGAAACCGGCAAGCACGTCACCAGAGCCCGCCGTTGCAAGCCAAGGGGCCGCCGCCTCGCCGGTTGATTTGATGATAACCGCCTGCCTTGCGGGATCGGCAACAATTGTTTCGGGACCTTTCAACAAGACAGTGCAGCCCGCACGCGCCGCCGCCGCGCAAACTGCGTCAACTTGAGTGCCGGCCTGAAGCATTTCGGCAAGATCGGGGAAGAGCCGCCTGAATTCACCGGTATGCGGCGTCAGGATGCAGCCGGGATGCAGCGCCGCAAAGAGCACATCCGCGTTGCGTTCAAAACGCGAGAGCGCATCTGCGTCCAAAACGGTCGCACGCTTGGCCTTCAGAGCCGCCAGAACCATCGCCTGCGTGTCTGGTCCAAGACCAAGTCCTGGCCCAAGGCAAAGCACGTTCAAGCGCGCATCTTCCAGCGCCTCGGTCAGCCCTGGCGCGCCATCAAGCGGGCGACACATAATCGCGGTTGAATGCGTCGCAATCTCGTACAGCGCCGAACGGGGACACCCGAGGGTTACTAGTCCCGCACCGATCCGCAAAGCGCCACGCGCGGCCAGCCGCGCCGCACCTGTCTTGCCTGGACCACCGGTCAGAACAAGCGCATGGCCGTGTGCATATTTGTGGGCATCCGCGGATTTTGAGAGCGCGCCGAGGCGGAGCGATTGCGCGGTGATCTCGGTCAGTTCCATGAATTTTATGCCTCCGGCGGGGATTTTCTGGACCCAAAGACTTACAGTCCAATGTCCATAACAATGAGTTTGCCGACCATGCTTGCGCCCTCTCCTTTTGTGTGGCCCAGTTTCGGGGCGTGGAAAGTGACGGTGAGATCAGGTTTCAGGGGAAATGTGGTGAGACGTTCGCCAGTATCCGCGTCGATGCCGCTTAGGATGTCGACGGCGACAAGTTTGTTGGCTTGCCAGTTGCGCTCGTAGGCGATGGCGTTGAAGGCGGCGGCGACGACGTCTGGCAATGGGCGGGTAAGGCCGATGCCGAACACCGCGTCGATCCAAACATCCGTGGGCGGATCAGCAAAGCGCATATCGCGGCCTTCAAACGGGATCAGCGGTGAGACGACGCCGCCGGTCGATGCAAAAGTGATCGCATTGGTTTTGGCGTCCTGTGGCATGGCGTCGATGCTGCCATAGTGGAACACCTCGACGTCCCAGCCGTAGTCGCGAAAGCGGTTGGCGATGACAAATCCGTCGCCACCATTGTTGCCCGGCCCCGCCAGAATACCGACGCGACGCGGCTGCATCAAAAGCTCGGGCCATGTCTCGAAAATGGCCTTCACGACGGCTTTGCCTGCACGGTCCATCAACTCGAGGCCCGTCACCGCGCCGCTTTCTATTGCCGCCGTTTCTATCGCGCGCATCTCGGCGGATGTTATGGGGTCCGTCATGAGCCTGCCTCCATTTGTCATCTTTGTCGGAAATCACCCGGCCAGACGCAAGGGATCACGCGCGCGATTCAATTACGTCCTTTTTTTGTGCGACATGCGCAAATATTAAGCATAATAAGTGCAATGTCGCGAGGCCACCCAACCGCACCCCGCCCTTACGTTGTGGCCGGTCGCACTGCATGGTCTCACCCTAGAAAACGCGCTGTAAGGGAGTGTAGCAATGAAAAAAGTCGAGGCCATTATCAAACCGTTCAAATTGGACGAGGT
>NZ_JBVCWP010000220.1:0-6435 GCF_057460485.1 Boseongicola sp. | reverse complement strand
CGGCCTTCAAGATCAGCGGCGAGGTCTTCGATCAGCAGATCGACAGACGCACCTGCCAACAACACGGCCCAAGTCTTCGCGCGCCACCGGCGATGCGCTCGCAAACAACACCGCCTCAATCCGCCGCGTCCACTCACGCCACGCCGCTGAAACACGCGCGCTGATTGCAGAATCCGACACAATACCCCCACCCCAAACCGCTTCGATCAGGTCGTCGCGCGTCAGAACAGCACCCGGTTTGCGTACAAGCGTAAGCAGCAGGTCAAAAACCTGAGGCGCGACGGGCACCGCCACGCATCAGCGAAAAGGCTTCGCTATCCAGAACGCAGTCAGAAAATTGATACTTCATCAGAAAACTAGACCGCCTCAGACCTGCGTTCACAAGAGTTTTGAGCGGATTGGTGGCAATCCCAAGAACACCACAAGACAATCACAAGGTGTTCTTCAAGCGCGGTGCTTGGCGTCTTGGCAGGGTGATCCTCAATAGAAAAGGACCCTTGGATATGATGCCCCCGATGGACACACGCCTGCTGAACCGGCCACAAATCCGGCCGGAAGCAACCGCGATGACTAAACCTCAAGGTGGCAAATCAGCCTGGTTGAAGGGACCCGTGTATGCCTTGAAACGGCGCACCAAATTTCCGGCCACCCTCTTCCAAGCCAATGTGAAGTCACCCTGTGTATAAGGCAGCGCTACGCCTACCGCGACTTCAAGAACGCGACCAGAATATCCAAAGCCGCTTTCAAATCCGTGCGATCCACCATCTCGGTTACGGTATGGATATACCGCGTGCCCACGACAATTCCGATCGCGCGCGCACCCGCTGCCGACTGCTGAGCCGCAGCGCCGTCCTGACCGCCAGACCGCAACATCGTGCGCTGATAAGGGATTTTCTTCTTCTCGGCGAGCGCTGCCACCTCAGCCACCAAAGCCTTGTCTGCAATGAACGACCCATCGCGAATGTGCAGACCAAAGCCCTGCCCCTGCACTGTTGTGCGGTCCTGCTCGGGTACACCCGGCGTGTCACATGACAACGTCGTATCAATGCCGATGCCGATGTCCGGCTTCACCGCATAGGACGCTGTCCGCGCCCCGCGCAAACCAACTTCTTCTTGCGTCGTAAACACCACGTGGATCTCGGCCTTGGTCTTGGCCTTGCCAAGCCCCCGCGCCGCCTCGATCCCAAGCCAGCACGCAACCCGGTTGTCCAACGCCTTGGACACAAGCTTCTCGCCCATCTCCAGAAACGGCTCGTCCATGACAACCATATCACCGACCTTCACCCTATCCTTCGCAGCCTCACCCAATCCGGTATCAACGTAAAATTCGTGCGGCTCGGGGATGCGCTTTTTGTCCGCAGCCGAAGCAATATGCACCGGACGCCCCGCCGGGTTCATCACAGCCTTCAATTCGCCGTCATCGGTGCAAACCAAAACGCGCCGCGAAAACAGGTTGCGCGGATCAAATCCACCAACAGGCTGGAGGTACAAAAACCCCTTGTCCGAGATGTGGCTGACCAGAAACCCGATCTCATCCATATGACACAAAAGCATGATCCGCTCAGGGTCCGTACCCTTACCGTTGCGCACACAATGCAGCGATCCCATGGCGTCGACACGCACCTCGTCAAACAGACCTTCGACCTCGCCAAGGATCAACTCTCGCACTCGCTCCTCGTTGCCCGGCACTCCGGGGGTCTCGCAAAGATTTTTCAACAGCTCGATATTCATAACGCCAACCTTTCAATCCAAGTTGACCGCATAATGAAGCCGTAGCCCAAGGGTTCAAGCAGGAAGTCGCTCAAGCGCAAGTCAATTGCCGGGCAATCGTGTTCGCCGTAGGGTAGGATCGACAAAGGGAGGATTATGAGTATGCGACATCTGTTTTTCGCCACGGCCATTTCCCTAGCCTCAACCGCGCTCGTCTGGGCCGACGGCGCCGCTTTAATGATCGGAAACGAGGACTATGCCGGGTTGAATGATCTTCGACGCGGAGACGAGGTGACAGGCCCGGCTTCCGCTTTCGAACGCCAAGGCTTCGAAGTTTTCAGTGTCCGTGACGCCGAAGGTCGTGATCTTGTCGAGGCGCTTTCTGCTTTCGAGGCAGCTGCATCGGATGCCGATCGCCTTCTCGTCGTGCTGGCCGGTCGCTTTGCTCACTCTGCAACCGACACGTACTTTCTGCCCACAGATGCGCGTCCGGGCGCGCTCACCGACGTTGCGGCGACGGCCATCCCGCTGAGCCAGATACTGGCCATCCTCGCTGAAACTCCGGGTCAGGCCATCCTTGCTTTGGCCAACAGCGATGTCGACGGCAACTTTGGGCCACTCCTTCAAATAGGTATCGGCGATCTTGACCTGCCGCAGGGCATCACCCTTCTGACCGGAGCCCCCCGCCCCTTGGCGCAATCGGTCCAGCGCTTAGCACGCCCAGGCGAGAACCTTGCGAACTTGCGCAACAGCCGCAGTGTCCAGATTGGTGGTTTTGTCATGGACGGACAGGTGTTTGTGGCGGATCTTCGCGAACCCGCGGTCGCCGCCCAGGCCCCCACACCGACGACAACCGACCGCAGCGCCGATCTTCTGGCATGGCGATTGGCTGACCGTATCGACACCATCGAAGCCTACGAGGGCTATATCGACAGCTTCCCCGGTGGCCAGTTCACGGCAATGGCAACCGGGCGTATCGAGGCAATGACAGACACGCCCGAAGCCCGCGCTGAGCGCACTGAACAAGCCCTCGAGCTTAACCGTGACCAGCGTCGGGAAATTCAGCGTGATTTGACGCTTCTGGACTTTAACACCCGCGGCATCGACGGCATCTTCGGTCGGGGTACCCGCGCTGCCATATCATCGTGGCAGACGGCAAACAGCACCGACGTCACGGGCTTTCTAAGCACCGACCAGATTACCCGCCTCGACGCCCAGGCCGAGCGTCGCGCCGCCGAACTTGAAGCCGAAGCCGAACGCCGCCGCGAGGACCGCCTCGCGCAGGACCTCGCCTTTTGGGAGGAAACCGGCGCCCGTGATGACGAACCGGGCTTACGGGCCTATCTGACCCGCTTCCCCGACGGCGACTTCGCTGAAGTGGCCCGGACCCGGCTTGAAACCATTGAACGCCGAAAACGCGCCGAGACAAATACGCGGGACCGGCAGCTTTGGGACGAAGCCCGCATCCAGGACACCGAGCAATCCTACCGCGACTATCTTGCCATCGCACCACAGGGCGCGTTTCGCCAGGAAGCCGAAGATCGTATCGCCGAACTGACCCGCGCCTCACAACAAACCGGGCGCCAACGTCAGGCAATACAGGAAGAGAACGCCTTGAACCTGACCCCGAACACACGGCGCGCGATCGAAAGCCGTCTGGATCGTTTGGGACTAAAGCCAGGAAAGGTTGATGGGACCTTTGACGACGACACCCGCCGTGCGATCCGCCGTTATCAGTCCGCCAGAAATCTGGATGAAACCGGATACCTGAACGAAGCTTTCGTCGTTCAGATCCTCGCGGATTCGGTGCGCTCGATCTTTAGGTAAGCATTGGGGATGGCAGCGCCCTTCCAGGGCCTGCCTCCCCCTATTTCTTCGGCTTTCCCATCTTCATAAGCTGCGCCTGCATTTCGGCCAGCTGCGCGCGGATCACATCCAACTCAGCTGGCGGCTCTTCGTCGCTTGCCGTATCTGAAGCATCATCGTCGCCGTCCTTCGCGGGCCAACCCGGCCCCCTAAAACCACCAATGGTCATTGCTTTCACAAAGGCCTCTTGCTGTGCTTTCATCGCATCGAAACCAGGCATGGCCGTCATAGGCGACGCAATGCTCTCCATGACCTTCGACTGGCCATCACGTAGCATATCAAAACTCATCGCCAGGAACTGTGGCACAACCGAATTGGCTTGCGACGTATACGAGCGCACCAAATCCGTAAGCACATCCAAAGGAAGCACATTGTCGCCTCGGCTCTCATGCTCTGCGATAATCTGCAAAAGATACTGACGTGTCAGATCATCCCCGGATTTCAGGTCCACTATCTGAACTTCGCGGCCCTCCCGAATGAAGCCCGCTATATCTTCAAGCGTCACATAATCGGACGTTTCGGTGTTATACAGGCGTCGACTCGCGTAGCGCTTGATCAAAAGCGGTGTTCCGGACATGTCGTCCTCCTCATAGGCTCGCTGCAGTACAGACTACCCCCAAGTGCGGGAAAAGCAAAGGAAATGCGCGAAAGCCTTCGCAGGTGCCGCATTTACTCGCTGAAACTGAAAAGCCCGACCAAAAGGCCGGGCTTGTTCAATTCTGTGACGTGCCATCGTCAGTGAAGCTTGGCAGCAACCGTGCTGATGGCTTCATTAACCAGCGCGTCGGCCCGGGCAGCCTTCATATCGCGCGCAATAACCTCGGATGCCGTCCCAATCGCGATGCGGACAGCTTCGTCGCGAACCTGGCGGACGGCCGATGCTTCGGCAGACGCTATTTGGTCCTCCGCAGCACGAAGACGTCGCTCGATGGATTTCTCCAGATCAAGTTTTGCCTGCGCCGCGATTTCCGTCGCGCTTTCCTTAGCGGCCACAACGATGCGGTCCGCCTGCTCCTGCACATCGCGTTGTTTGCGTTCAAAGCTCGCAAGCAGCGTCTGTGCTTCTTCACGAAGCGCTCGCGCCTCATCAATCTCGGACTGGATACCCTCGGCGCGTTTGTCGAGAAGCCCCGTCAGCATCGACGGCACTTTGAAGTAAAACAGCACGCCGACGAAAAGAATGAACGAGACGACAACAATGAAGTCGGTATTGGCTAGGCTGAAAAACGGACCCTTCGCCGCAAATGCAGGGGACGCCGCGACCAGAGCGATCAGTGTGATGATCCGTTGCATGGCTTACCCCTTCACTCGTGCATCAACAGCCGCTGCAATCGCAGCGCTATCAACGTTGACACCCATCGCGGCCACAACGGCCTCGGCAGCGTCTATCGCAACTTCGCGAACCGCGGCTGTGGCTCCGACGCGAATTTCGTCGATCCGAGCTTCGCCTTCCGAGGCACGCGCCGCAATCTCAGCGTCAGCCTTTGCAATGGCTGCGTCGATTTCGACCTGAACTTCGGCTTTCGTCTCGGCACCAATGCGACCGGCCTCTGACCGTGCATCGGCCAATGCCTTGTCATAAGCAGCTTCGGCTTCAGCAGCCTTCTGCTTCAGCTCTTCGGCAGCACCAATATCGTTTGTTATCGTCCCCTGCCGTTCAGCAAGAACCGATGCAATCCTTGGCAATGCCACGCGGGACAGCACCATATAGATGACCACCAACGTGACCACGAGCCAGAAAATCTGGTTCGGGAACGTCGAGAAATCGAGTTGCGGCATACCGGGAGCGGACTCGGCGGCGCCTGATGTTTCTGTCGCCATAGCGACCTCCTCAAACCTTTGTCAGACAACGGGGCCCGCGTCAGCGGACACCCGGCGTGTAAGGATCGCGAGGTGTCTTATACAGCAAACATAAGCAGAAGCGCGACGAGGAACGAGAAGATCCCCAGAGCTTCAGCAAACGCGATGCCGATGAAGAGCGTTGCGGTCTGACCCGCAGCGGCAGATGGGTTACGCAGTGCGCCGGCGAGGAAGTTGCCAGCAACGTGGCCCACACCGATAGCAGCTGCACCAGACCCGATAGCGGCAAGGCCGGCACCGATGAATTGACCCATTTGAGCGATATTGCCTTCCATTAGACTGTCTCCTTACGATGGAATTGGCTGAATTAAGAACTGACCTTAGTGATGCGGATGCAAAGCGTCTTTCAGGTAGACACAGGTCAGAATGGTAAAGACGTAGGCTTGGATTGCGGACACCAGAACCTCAAGACCGTAGATCGCGACCACACCGAAGATGGCGATCGGCGCGACGGCAGCGACTTGCGCGAAGCCTGCGAACACTTTCAGAACCGCGTGACCGGCCATCATGTTGCCAGCAAGACGGATAGAATGGCTGACGGGCCGCACGAAGTAAGAAATCAGCTCGATCAGAGCAAGGACCGGCCTCAGCGCCAAAGGCGCCGAGCTGACCCAGAAAAGACTAAGGAACGAGGCACCGTTCTTGACAAAGCCCAAAATCGTGACCGCCAAGAATACCGCCACCGCCAGAATGGCCGTGACTGCGATGTGGCTGGTCGTGGTGAAGCTCATCGGGATCAGCCCGAGGAAGTTCGAAAACAGAATGAACAGAAACAGCGTCATGATGTAGGGGAAGTACTTCAGGCCATCTTTGCCCGTGACATCCTCAACCATCTTATAAACGAAACCGTAGCTAAGCTCTGCGAGCGACTGTACGCGGCTTGGCACAACCGCGCGGCCGCGCGTGCCAAGGATCATCAAAGCGGCAATTGCCAGAACAGCAGCTGCCATCCAGAACGTTGCATTGGTCACTGTGTACCACGCAACCGGATCGCCTATG